>JBFEWU010000321.1:0-5374 GCA_041546215.1 Draconibacterium sp.
CCCTGTCCATGATCCGATCCAGATTCCGCCCTCCTTATCTTCAAAAATGTCGAAGGTTGACAAGTTTACCAGCCCTGTGTAAATGTTTGGATTAAACCATTTCAGCACTTCATTCTCTTCAATAAATAATCCCTTGGTCGATCCAACCCAGAGCCTGCCAAAACGGTCTTTGATTATTTTTCTGATGTTGCCCAGCGTCTGTGGTTTCCCGTCTTCTTTTTCAAACAAATATTGCTTACTGAGATTGCCTGTAACGGAGTATTGTAAAAGTCCCTTTGACTGCATTCCAATCCATAATTTCCCCTGGTCAACAAAAATACTCTGGATCTCAGAACCTGATTCTTCAACTATTTTTTCAATGATCAGGGTATTCGGGTCTATTTTATATACACTACCCCTGTCGGTTCCCAGCCAGACATTGCCGTTGTTATCGCAATAAACGATCCTGGGCGATTCCCCGGCATCTGTTTTTAGCCTGAATAGCTGGTGATTTACGGCGTTCAAAATGCCAAATCCATGGCTGTCTGCCAGCCATAAATTTCCATTTTTGTCACAATCAAGAGATATGATGTTCAATCTTGCATCAGTGCGCGATTCGGTTTTAATCTTTACATGAGTAAAAGTTTGTGTTGACTGGTTAAAATGGCACAATCCTATTCGTGTAGAAATCCACAGAACATTCTGATGGTCGAGTACCATGCCGGTTACTACATTGTGAAGCAAGCTGGTGCTATCGCTTAAATTGCTTTCAAATTTTGTAATGTTTTCAGAGTCATACCTGATTAAACCATAGTTGGTGGCCAGCCATATATTATCCAATCCATCCTGCTTTATGTTTTTTATTGCGCCATAGGTCAATCCTCCGGGTGGTGATATTTTTCGGAAGGAATAATTTTTCTCATTTGCACCGGCTAAATTCACTACCAGGACCATAAGAAGGAGTATGAGCCATCTTTTTATCATAGTCATTGCTAATTTATAACAAAAAAACAGAATTAGAACGTAAGGAACTTTCACAATTGTCTCACGTCTGGCACATATGGTAATAAGTGGGAACAAATGTGAAAGAATTTGCAATAAAAATGCAAATCTCCTGAGGGCTCCTTTGCTTTCTTTAAGTCGTTATAAAGTTCTGAAAAATTGTTTGACATAGATTATTAAAATTTTGAATGATGAATAAAATGTTTCTTGTACTTATTCTTTTCACTTTTTGGGGATGCAATTCCAGGGTTGAAACATCTGCACCTGAGGATGTTTTTAAAAATAGCCTGGCACAGTTGAAATACCAGGTAAATACGGTTGATTCGCTGGTGACCGATAGGCTGATTGCCCCACGAACCCTGGATAATGATAAAATAGAAATGGTGACGGCCTGGGACTGGACCAGTGGTTTTTTTGCCGGAACACTTTGGATGTTGTATGAATATACAGGAGACAATTTTTGGAAAGAGAAGGCCGATTTCTACACCCGGAAATTGGATTCGGAACAATGGAATAGTGGAACTCACGATTTGGGCTTTAAAATGTATGGAAGCTACGGAAAGGGTCTGGGCTTCGTACAAAATGCAGAATACAGGGAGATTTTAATTCAGTCGGCCAATACCCTGGCCACGAGATATAATGACAACGTAGGTTGTATCCGGTCGTGGGATCACGGAAAAGACAAGTGGCAGTTTCCGGTTATTATTGACAATATGATGAATCTGGAACTTTTGTATTGGGCCGCCAAAGAAACCGGAAACGATACACTTCGTTCCATTGCAACAAGCCATGCCTTGACAACGCTGAAAAATCATTTTAGGGAAGATCATAGCAGCTGGCATGTCATTGATTACGCTCCGGAGACCGGAAAGGTGCGTAAGCGCAATACCGCCCAGGGATATTCAGATGATTCATCCTGGTCGAGAGGACAGGCCTGGGCACTTTACGGATACACAATGGTTTACCGCGAAACAGGGATGCCGGTTTTTCTGAAGCAAGCTGAAAACGTGGCCGAATTTATTTTGAACCACCCTGATCTTCCGGAAGACATGGTGCCTTACTGGGATTATGATGTGCCGGATAAGACCGGGCAACCACGTGATGCCTCGGCAGCTGCAATTACTGCTTCGGCTTTATTGGAATTATCGAAGTATTCAAAATCGGCCACGAAATATAAAACTTCGGCAACTGCTATTCTGAATAATTTATCTGCCGGTAAATATTTTGCTGAATATAAAAGCAATGGTGGTTTTCTTCTTAAACACTCAACCGGATCCATACCTCACAACAAGGAGATTGACGTTCCCCTGAATTATGCCGATTACTATTTCATTGAAGCGCTCCTACGAGCACATCAACTACAAAACTAAATATTCCAATATGATATCGAAAAAGTTTTTTTTGTTGGCGACAATGCTGATTTTCATAGCATATTCGTGCCAAAGTAATGATCCTCTGGAGGACATTGCAGAAGACGATTTAAAAAATAGAATTGAACTGTTTCCGAATTTAATTGCCGATTCGGTGACCTGGGATGCAGCCCTCGTACAACTGGAAACTTCCAGTGATGCACAAGCTGCATTCGAGCGTTGGATAAGTAAACCGGCACAAGCCGCCATGGCTGCCAATCCGTACAGCGTTAAGAGCATTGAAGGCGCCAGCCAGGCTGAATGCAAGAAAAGTGCCGAGGGTATTTACAGTATTGCTGTTAGCTGGCTTTTTATGGATAAGGAATCTGTTTTAGCCGAAAATTATCTAAATAAGGCAACATCGCTGATCCTGAAATGGGCTGAAATTAACGAACCTACGTCTCACACTCCCGCCGAATCGCTGCTCACCCCCATTTATGAGGGCTATTCCATTATTCGAAATAGCATTGACGAAAGCGACAGAAAACAAATTGACCAATGGATAAAAATGCGGGCCGGTTATTACAAGAACCTGAGCCTTACAGGTAATTTGCTCGAGAACAACTGGAATACCATACGCTTAAACTTTCTTTTCTATTTCGCCCAGATTCTGGACGACGAACTTCTTTACAATTATGCAGTGAGCAAGTTCAAAAGTCATATTGAATTAAATATCCTTTCGGGCGGAATAAGCCACGATTTTGTAAACAGGGATGCATTAACCTACCATGCCTATAATCTCTTGTTTTATTCCCGCATTTTAAAATCGGCAGCTCTTTACAAAGGCCGCGACGCAGCCTTACAATTGTATCGTCTGAAAAATAAAAAGAATAGCTCGGTGGAAGATTGTGTGAATTTTTGGGAGCCCTACCTGGTCGATCCGGCAAACCATGTCCATCTCGAGTTTGTAAATACATCGTGGGAACCCGATAAAAGCCAGTCAAGTTATAATAAACCATACAATCCGAACGGAACACTGTATGTTTTGGATGAGCTGAGTTACATCGAAAACAGGTGCACCGACTATATCGCGACAATTACATCGGGCGACAGGTACAGCCGGACTTTTAAGTACTGGATTAATTCGATGGACTTATAAAACAGACAGCAAAATCTTTAGGTTAAGGTAAGCGACGTATTATTTATACGGATAAGCCAAAGAGGGTGAATGTTGAATTTGTGATCGGGCCAAACATTGTGCCCGATCACTTTCACTCGCATACCGGGGAAGGGGCATTTGCATCCCATCATGCGTGCCCCGAACCACCCCTGCCAGAAGCTAGAGCCTCCATAAACCTGTCATTCCGATGCGTAGCGAGGAATCTTTTCTAATTAGTCGGACAGTAGTAATAAAGAATATAAAGTAACACAATAGATCATGAGGAGATATCAGAACAAATCAATGTTTTGCATGAAAATTGGATTAGGAATGTTTGCCGGTCTGATCATGCTGTTGGGACAGCTGCGTGCCCAGGTACAGCATGATTGGGAGAATCCTGCAGTTATTGGAATTAATAAGGAGGAACCACATGCTGTTCTATATCCTTTTGATACCTATGAACAAGCCATTGAGGGTACGCCCGATAATTCGCCATGGATTCAGCTGCTGAATGGGAACTGGAAATTCAATTGGGTGAAAGAGCCCGGCGAGCGTCCGGTAGATTTTTACAAGCCTGATTACGACGACAGCAACTGGGATAAAATTCCGGTTCCTTCCAACTGGCAGTTGCACGGCTTTGGCTTACCCATTTATACCAATGTAAAATACCCCTTTAAAAACGATCCGCCTTTTGTAATGTCGGAGCCCGACAGTACGTATACCTCGTTTAAGATGCGCAATCCTGTGGGATCGTACCGTCATTATTTTACCGTGGATGAAAACTGGGATGGTCGCGAGTTATTCATTCATTTTAACGGGGTTAAAAGTGCATTTTATATCTGGATAAACGGAGAAAGAGTGGGGTACAGCCAGGGGAGTATGACATCGGCTGAATTTAATATTACCGGCCTGGTGAAGAAGGGGGAGAATGTACTGGCTGTCGAGGTCTATCGATGGAGTGATGGTTCTTATCTTGAAGACCAGGATTTTTTCCGGTTTAGCGGCATCTTCCGCGATGTGTACCTGATGGCAGCACCGAAACTGCACATTCGCGATTTCTTTGCCCGGAGTGAGTTTGATGCCGGGTATGAAAATGCGGAAATGAATGTAACGGCTTACATACGCAATTATGCCGATACGGCTCACTTTCGCACTCATTTGGAATTGGATCTGGTGGATGCAGAAGGTAATTATTATGAACAATCACCACTGGCCGGTCATATAACGGTGATGATCCTTCCGGGGAACGAGAGTGTGGTGCACCTGAAACATAAAATCATAAATCCACACCAGTGGAGCGCTGAAAATCCTTATTTGTACAAAGTAATTCTGACCTTAAAAGATGACGAAGGGAAGGTGATTGAGCGTGTATCGACAGATTTTGGATTCCGCGAAGTAAAAGTGCTTGAGGGTGAGTTGCTGGTGAATGGCCAGCCCATTTATATCAAAGGGGTTAACCGTCATGAGCATGATCCGGTAAGGGGTCGTGCCATTTCAAAGCAGCGCATGCTGGAAGACGTGCTGATCATGAAGCAAAACAACATCAATACGGTACGTTTGTCACACTACCCGAATGATCCCCATTTCTATGAACTGTGCAATAAATATGGTTTGTATGTGATTGATGAGGCAAATATCGAGTCGCACGAGATTGGCTATGAACCCACAAAAACCTTAGCCAACAAGCTGGAATGGCGCGAGGCGCATGTTGATCGTATTCGCCGAATGGTGGAGCGGAGTAAAAACCATCCTTCGGTGATTATCTGGTCGCTTGGTAATGAGGCCGGTGACGGTACCAGCTTTGAAGTGGCACGCGATTATATCCGCCGGCGCGATCCAGGCCGACTGGTTCAGTACGAACGGGCCGGAACACGATCTTATACGG
>JBFEWU010000385.1:0-4454 GCA_041546215.1 Draconibacterium sp.
ATCAAGTTTTTGGTTTAAACCCCTGCAATTTATTGAATAGAACATAGAACAAAGAACATAGAACAAAGAACAAAGAAGTAGTGATTAGTGTTGACAGAATATCCAGATTTTCAGATTTCTGGATATTGTTGTCGTCATTGTCATTGTTAATTCCGTATCCCTCATACCGTTTAACCTCCATTTACATTAATCAATAATCGATAATCACTAATCAATTTCTTTTGTCTTCGGACTTTTCCGTTGTCATTGTTGTCCCGTTGTCGTAGTTATCCTGATCAATAAAGCAAACCTGACAAACCTGACGACCCTGACAACGTGAACGCAGTAAGTGGAGAACTTCTTTGTGATTGTCTGAAAATCCGAATATCCGACAATCTGGCAATCCTGATAATTTCAGTTTCAGCCATAAGTTACAATCATTTCAGGAGAGTTAAAAACAGGCAGGGAAAAAAAACAATGTGCCGCCGCCGATTCAACGGCGAGGCACAATTGTTTAAACCAAATACTAAACTTCCCTCTCCCAAATTTTTTTTATTCCAGGCATAATACTTTCTCCTGTATCCAGGTTATATCTTCTTTTCTGTACTCCATCCGAATTTCAGGCCAAAAATAAACCAGCCGAGGGCAATGGTGCCAAATGCAAAGATCGTGTCGCCAATTACCCTTAGCCATTTAAAAGTTACCAGGTAGGGTTGTTGCATAAATTCAGCCGAACGGGCCCACCAAAGTCCTTCCTGAACACTGGCCACGGTCTGTGCCAGACCAACGGGTAACACACTAATGAGTACCATGGCTGCCAAACCAATATTTATGCTCCAGAATGAAAATTTTATCCAGCGTTCTTTCCAGACTACCTCCTTATTCATATCACGTAAGACAAAAAGCATTAAGCCAATTCCGAGCATGCCGTAAACACCGAACAAGGCGGTATGGCCGTGTACTGCGGTGGTATTTAAGCCCTGCATGTAATACAATGCTGTTGGCGGATTAATAAGAAAACCAAAAATACCGGCACCCACCAGGTTCCAGAATGCCACCGCGATAAAACAGTAGATGGGCCATTTGTAGGCCTTTATCCAATCGCTGCTTCTGCTTATTTTGAGGTTATCAAAGGCTTCGAAACCCATTAAAACCAGGGGAACAACTTCCAGGGCGCTGAAAGTGGCTCCCAGTGCCATCACCGCGGTTGGTGTTCCGGTAAAATACAAGTGATGAAAGGTTCCCAGTATACCACCCGAAAGGAAAATTACCGTAGTGAAAAGCACAGCCAGGGTTGCAGTTGTCGCTTTTACAATTTCCAGTCGTACAAAAAGGAAGGCTACAACAACGGCAGCAAATACTTCAAAGAATCCTTCAACCCAGAGGTGAACTACCCACCAGCGCCAGTATTCGGCAATGGCTAAATTGGTCTGTCTTCCCCACATTAATCCTGCGCCATAAAAGGCGGCAATGGCAATGGTCGAAATTAAAAACAGAATCAGCAAATTACGATTCTCCGATTTTTGTTTTAATGCCGGATAAATGGCGCGGCCCATTAAAAGCAGCCAGATAATTAATCCCACAAAAAGGAAAATCTGCCAGAAGCGTCCCAGATCTACGTATTCATATCCCTGGTGTCCAAACCAGAAATTAGTAACCAAACCAAATTTCTGCATCACGCCCATCCATTGTCCGGCCAATGAGCCAACTACAATGACCAGCAAAGCCAAAAACAGGAAATTCACACCCAGTTTTTGAAACTTGGGCTCGATACCTGAAATGGCCGGTGCATAATATAACCCGGTTGCCAGCCATGAGGTGGCGATCCAGAAAATGGCAATCTGTACGTGCCATGTACGGGATACCGAGTAGGGAAGCCAATCGGAAAGTGGCAAGCCATAAAACGCTTGTCCTTCAACACCATAGTGGGCTGTAATTACTCCCATAATTACCTGTACCAGAAGCAGGGCTGAAACAATCCAGAAATATTTAACTGTGGCTTTTTGCGAAGGAGTTTGTATTTCATTTCGCAATGGAAACAAGACAGGAGCAGTTTCTTCCTCATGGCGGCGACGGGCATAGTATAGAGCCATTAACCCAATTCCTGCCAATAAGATAATAACGCTGAAACCGGTCCATAAGTGCAGTTCCCCGGTTGGTTCATTGCCCACCAGTTTCTCGGCCGGCCAGTTGTTGGTGTATGTAATGTCCTGCCCCGGACGTTCAGTAACACAGGCCCACGAAGCCCAAAAGAAAAAGGCATTTAGCAAATGCACACGCTCTTTCGTTTTTAATGAGTTGAGCGGAATACTGTATGCATCGCGTAATTCTTCCGTTGCCGGATCGTTGGTGAATAAACCGCCATAAAACTGGCTGTTACTTTTAATGGCCCCGGCACGCTCATTGGAAACCGTTAATGTTTTTGTTTTGGTGTTAAAGGTGTTTCTGCGTATGTCTTTTTGCAGCATAACTTTTAACGAAGCCTGTTTTTCCTCGCTGAGTTGTTCGTAGGGAACACCCTCGTTTTGCATGGCCAGTTTATTTAAAATAAAAACCGCCTCCTTGTGCAACCAGTCGGCAGTCCAGTCGGGGGCCTGGTATGCGCCATGTCCCCATATCGATCCTAATTCCTGGCCTCCCAGCGATTGCCACACATTTTGGCCATCTTTTATCTCTTGCCCGGTAAAGAGGATGGTTCCGTCATCTGCCACTACCTTGTCTGGTATTGGCGGCGCTTCGCGATAAATCTCGCTTCCGTAATACAATAATACTCCAAAGGAAATTACCATAACGGCAATAAATCCCATCCACAATTTTTTTGCTTTCATTTTTAAGAAGTTTAAATTTTTGTTTATAAGTTTAATAAGAAAGCCAAGCTCTATCTTTTTTAAAAGCGTTTAGAGATAGAGTGCTGCTAACTTATTAATGGTTTCGATTGATTTTTCAGGATTCCATTCGGTATCCGGATTGTTTTCGATGCCCTCAAATTCTATCAAAAGCTTTTGTTGTTCCTCCCCGGAGAATACCTGGTCGGCCATTCGAAAAAGAATATTGTTTTCTTTGTCGATATGCCCCTGTAAAAGCTGGGCGTATCCGCTTAAATTGTCATAAATACCTTGAAGAGCACCGGAATTCCCGGCTTTAAAATCTGCTATACTTTCACGGGCTTCTTTCACGTATTTTCGGCCTTGCTCATGTTCGTGCAACATCACTGCAACCGGACCCTGCTCTGCACTTAGTCCTTTTTCTCCCAGTAAAGGGAAGAGAAAATCTTCTTCTTTTGCGTGGTGTGTTCCGTCGGCAAAATGACGTATAAGGTCTATTATCAGTTCAAAATCCCCCGTATTATCGCTTTGCTTTTTTACCATAGCCAGTATTACATCGCACAATTGCAGAATATACACATGGTCATTTTCAAGGTTTTCTGTAGCTCGTTTCATCAATCTAAATTTTGTTGTCGTTGTTATCGGAAGTGCCAATACTGTATCCGTCATATCGTTTGAACTGCCAATCTCATTAATCACTAATAATTAATCAATTTCTTCCGTTCCTATGTGGTTTATTCATTCAGTTTCAAGGCCTTTGGGAAAAGAATGTTATTCTCGAGATGCACGTGCACATGGATGTCATCTTCGAATTGCTTTAATAATTTAAAGGCAACCAGGTAGGTATTGCAGGCATCTTCCGGAATTTTATAGCCATCGGTAATTCTGTTGATCTCGTCCAGGGTACCACCTGCAAAGTCGTGTTCGCCCAGCATGCGTTCAATCTCAGAATGAATGATTGCTTTTGTGGCTTCCTGAGGCTCGTCGATTTGCGATTTTATGGCCGGGAACAGCACTTCTTCTTCCATTTTCATGTGCTGGGTAAGTTCGGCATTTACCGCTTCTATTTTGCCGGCAATGTCAATCAGTTCCGGATGGCTTTCGCCATGAACCGAAGCAATTTTTGCGGTATAGAATACCAGTTCGGGTAAAGTCTTTACCACATACTTGTGGTGGGTATTTACAATGTAATCCATTAAAAAAGGAAGTTCCCATTCTTTAAAATTAAGGGCCTGGTTAATGGGTTCGCTTTGTATTTCACCAACTTTCTGCTCCAGGGATAAAATGTCAATTCCCATCTCTTTACAGGCATCTCCAACCGATTGTTTTCCACCGCAGCAAAAGTCAATGCCTGCTTCGGTGAATACTTTGGATGTTCTGAAATCATCGGCGACGATATCGCCTATTTGTAAATTTTCAAACGCTATTTTGCTCATATCATTCATATATTATCTTGTTTTTGGGTTAATACCCTTCAATTTATTGCAGCACTTAATTTAAATTAGAGCATAGAACATAGAACAAAGAGTAAAGACCAAAGAACATAGAACAAAGAGCAAAGAAGTAGTGATTAATACTCTTATATTCTAATCTTCCAATCCCGGTTGTCATCGTTGTCCGGCTGTCACCCTGAGCGGAGTCGAAGGGTGC
>JBFEWU010000222.1:0-7992 GCA_041546215.1 Draconibacterium sp.
AATGATGCCGGATCTGACACAAAAATTGCAGATAATTTCGTTCAGGTTGAAAAATATGTACCTGCCTATTGTATCCCCACAGCAGATGCAAGTGTTGCATGGATTTCGGATGTTCAGATTGATGCACAAAGCAATTCATCCGGTGCCAGTGGTTATACTGATCTCACAGCTTTTGGTTTTGAATTGGAAAGTGGAGTAAACCATAACATTGTTCTAACTCCTGATTTTAGTCTAAGAAGTAAATTTGAATACTGGGCTGTTTGGATCGATCTGAATGAAGACATGGTTTTTGCCGACTCTGAAAAACTATTTAGTTCTTCAAAATCAAAATCAGCAGTTTCCGGTTCGGTTTATATCCCTGCAGGGCTGAATATAACAACACGAATGAGAGTGATGATGAGTTCAATGGCTCCAACTACAGCTTGTGATGTGATAACAGGAGAAGTAGAGGATTACACGGTTCACCTGTTCGAACCTGCTCCGGTAGCTGACTTTACGGCCAGCAATACAACAGTTTCCGTTGGAGAATCAGTGATGTTTAACAATACTTCCCTAAACAGCCCAACCAGTTTGCATTGGTCGTTCGCTGGCGGAGACATAAGTGAAAGCACTGAAGCCAATCCTTCGGTAACATACAACACAATCGGCGAGTATAATGTTACTCTACTTGTTTCAAACGATCTTGGATCATCTGAAAAAAGCATGACCATTACTGTTTCTGATCAGATTGATAATACACCCAATTATTGTACACCAACGAATATAAGCAGCAAGGTGAATTACATTCGAAGAGTGCTTGTTGCCGGATCGGATATTCAATCAGGTGCCAGTGGATACGAGCTTTCAGCTACAACAATTGACAATATAGACGCCGGACAGACTTATCTTGCACAATTAACTCCTTATTACCCTACGACACGTAATTTCTGGAGAATCTGGATCGATTTTAACAACGATGGAGACTTTGATGACTCCGACGAATTGGTATTTGCATTAAACAACAAAAAAGGGATGGTTAGCGCTTACATCACCATCCCTCCGTATGCCATTGGCGCTACACGCATGCGTGTTGCCATGAAAGTAGGAAGTGCTCCGGCCACCTGCGAAAATGGTTTTGACGGCGAAGTGGAAGATTATATAATTACGATTAACGAAGCACTTCCTCAGATGCAGGCATCAGCCCCAAATCCGTTTGGGGAAAAGGGAACTCAGTCAGAGATTCGTGTTTATCCAAATCCGGCCAGCGATTTTATAAACATCAGCCTGGAAGTAGTTGAACCGAATGATTCATATGCCATTTACAATTTGAGTGGTGCAATGTTGCAAAAACGTGGAATTTTCTCTTCGCATACCAAAGTTGATCTTTCAGAATATCCTTCCGGGATCTATTTAGTAAGAGTTCTAAACGCTAATCAGATTCTGAATAAGAAAATTATAAAAAATGACTGATGCTTTAGGGCAAACATCAATTAAACGAGGCTCTGTTATACTGATATAACTAATTTGGGGGTGTCTTAAAGGTTTAAAGGTAAACCTTTACAGATCCCCCATTTTTCTGTACTCAATAGAACTTTATATAGAGTAGAAGAATGAAACTCCTCGCAGCAAGCTGACCAGGTATCTCAATCGTATCTTGATTTTTTTATCGCATCAAGATGCGGGGAATATATCCCACGAGATCCCTCTCCGTCAGCCGACGGATCGGGATCAGTTCGGCTAAATGATTTTGAAAAACAAAATCATAGTCTCACTGATTTAAAACTAAAGTAGCTGCAATAAAATTGCAGTATTTTAACCATTTAATGGAAATAAAGTAAATTCTTAAAGTTGACGATCCCGGTTGCAGCGCCTAGGAGTATTGCGACAATTTCATTTATTATTTAAATGGAATTCCCTTCAAAACTCTCCAAATAGCTCAAAGCCATTCGTAATTCACCATAACTTACATCAGCACCAAAATGAGCTTTGGCTTCAACAAAGCTTTTGTTTTCCGCTTTTTCAAAATAGTCGGTTATTTTTTTGAGCTTTTGCCGGTCAATCAGCTTTGTAACTTCCAATTCGCCGAGTTTCACATAATGGGCCAAATGATTTTCAATGGTATTTTCAGTTAATGCCCGAACTCTGGCAATTTCCTCAAGCGATTTGCCAGACTGAAACAACTCGAAACTTACCCGTTTTGTATCCACTTTTGTTTTCTTCTCTTTTACCGGAGTTTCTTTCAAGGGAATCTCACCTTTCTCAATATTGTTCTCGTCGCAGTAATGCTTGATAATCCCGGCTATGTCAGTACCAAACTGCTCTATTTTCCGCTTACCCAAGCCATTTATAAGCCTTAAACTTGCCCCATCACATGGCAGGTAGCTTATTAATTCGTAAAGCACCTTTTGTGAAAAAATCATAAAAGCCGGAACATCCAGTTCACTGGCTTTGTCGCTTCGGTACGAACGCAATTGATTATGGAGTCCGGGATGGGGAATATTCTCAAAATTGGTAATTTCTTTGGCTTTTTGCCTGCTACTTTTAGTTTGGCCTTTTTTAACCAGTGCTTTTGCACGCGCATCCATAATTCGCTTTACATCAAATCCTTTCAGGCACTCTTCGAAGGCTGCCAATTTACTTTCCGCTTCTTCTTTGAGCTCTCCTGCCCGGGTCTTTATCCGGCGTTTCAGGATTTTATTATCCACATCCAGATCGGCATCTTTTAATCCTTCCATTAAGATGGTATTTATTTTTTCGCCGAAATATACAGCAGCTTTTTTCACACGTTCCTGTAGTCTCTCATTTTTAGAGACATCCGGTTCCATGCGTAAAAACTCAATAATCTGCTTATGAAACTTTGCACTGATCTCTACAATCTCATTTTCCAGATCGTTTCTCATTTTCTGTATATGTTTCACCACATCATCAGGGAAAGTTCCTTTATTTTCATTCATTAACTTAGAGATGGAACTCAACAAGTACTCCGATCGATAGAAACGAAAGAGCTCGGCAAGCTGCTCCTGCTGAAATGCCAGTTTTGCAGCAATCAGTTCCTTTTCGCCGGGTTGATTTTCCTCTACTCTTTGAATGAAACCACTGACTTTTCCATCGCTGACAATACTTCTATTTGCTATGGGCGTTGAAAGTACCATGCCTTCCAGGGTTTTACACCGGCTAAGTGCCACGTAAACCTGCCCGTGTGCAAACGAAGCCTGTGCATCAATAATGGCCTTCTCGAAAGTAAGCCCCTGGCTCTTGTGGATTGTAATGGCCCAGGCCAGTTTCAGAGGAATCTGCTGAAATGAACCTTCTTTCTGCTCCTGTATCTCCCCTGTGTCTTTATCAATCGAATATTTATAATTTTCCCACAACTGCGCCTCCACTTCAATCTCCAGGTCTTCACCGGGGCACTGTACAAATATGTTTTGTGCGTCAATACTTGTAACCTGCCCTATTTTACCGTTGTAGAAACGTTTTTCGGGCGACAAGTCGTTCTTGACAAACATCACTTGCGCCCCTACTTTTAACACCAGTTCGGCATCGGTAGGGTATGAATATTCGGGAAATTTTCCCTGTACCTCAGCCTTAAAGCTTTTCTTTTTCCCTGGCAACTCAATCAGTTTGGCATCATTAATTCTCTGAGCACCAACATTGTGCGTACAAAGCGTAATGTACCCTTCTTCGTCATCGGGAGCAAAGCCGGGAATATGCCGTGCATTCAGTAGCTGAAGCGCCTCCTGGTCCAGTTTATTCTCGCGAACTTTATTTAAAAGCGAAATAAACCTTTCATCCTGCTGCCGGAAAACCTCGGTTAACTCAATACTGACATATGGAAATTGCTGCAGGACCTTGCTGCTAAAAAAATAGGCGGTTTCGTATTCACGTTTTAGCAATCCCCACTCCTCGTTTTTTACCACGGGAGAAAGTTGTTGAAGGTCTCCAATCATGAGCACCTGGGCCCCGCCAAATGGCTTTCTTCGATTTTTAAATCTTCGCATTGTACGATCAATGGCATCTAAAACATCGGCCCGCACCATACTTATTTCATCGATAACCAATAGGTCGAGGCTTCGGATGATACTGATCTTTTCTTTGGTGAATCGTTGCTCTTTGGTAAGTTCCTTTTCAGTACCCACCTGGGGTGCAAACGAGAGCTGAAAAAAGGAATGAATGGTAACCCCTCCGGCATTAATTGCCGCCACACCCGTTGGAGCCACTACAATCATACGTTTTGGCGAACGTTCCTTTAAACTTTTCAGGAAGGTAGTTTTACCGGTGCCGGCTTTCCCTGTCAGGAAAATATTCTGACCGGTGTATTGCACATAACCATATGCTAATTCCAGTTGTTTGTTGGTTTCCATTTAAAAAATTTTCCTACTAAAATACTATTTATTTGGGTTTAAAACCAAATCCTCGTATTCGCTTCCGTCAACCACCGCTTCAATCACAACCGGACCGTCAGAATCGAAAGCTTTTACCAGGGCTTTTTTATAAGAACCGATACTGTTTGCACGAATTACCGGCACACCAAAATAGTGATTTGTTGCACCCTCTGAAAGCATATCCAAATCGGTTCCATAATGCGTGTCGAAATTTTTCTTCGCTTGTTTTATGCCAATGAGAGAAAGTCGGTTGTCGTATATTACCACAAAAACAATTTTCAGATTCAATCGCTTTGCGGTGGTCAATCCTCCCACCGTCATGGCAAATCCCCCATCCCCCATCAGAGAAACAACCGGCAAATCAGGAAAACAAAGTTTAGCAGCCAAAGCTGCAGGTAGTGCAAATCCCATGCTCGACCAGCCATTTGTCATCAGCAGCTTTTGAGGATCGGGTGTTTGCCATTGCTGCCCGACCAAATGCAAATGTGCCCCCACATCAACAGTTAAAATTCCGTCCTGTGGTAAAATCTTTCTTAACTCAGCAAGTACGGCAAGCGGCCCGAATAACTCTGCCCCTGGTTTAAGGGCTTGAAATAATTTGTTCTTTCGTTCCTGAAGAATATTTAAATCCCATTTTTTTGCAGGTACCGCTAACTTTAGCAACTCTTTAGCCGAATGCTCCGGACTACCAATTACATTAAAAACCTCCCTGATCCTGCTGTTATCAACATCCGCTTTCTCGGTATCGAAATGTATTAAAGGCACCTCCGGCATCCAATCTTCGTAGTTAAACTCAACGGCATCGTAACCCAATCCAAGTACCAAATCGGATTGACTATAGGTTTCGGCAACCCTGTTCGATAAGGCATGGAATAACACGCCGGCATACAGAGAATGACTTTCGGGGAACATCCCTTTTGCCATTGGAGTTAGCAGTACAGGAATTTGAAATTTCTCGGCTAAAGCCATCACCAGATCTTTTATTCCCTCCCGTGCTGCCGATAAACCTACCGCTAAAATCGGCTTTTCACTTTTACGCAAAAGATCCTTTATCTTTTCAACCTGCTGGGCAACCATTGGCGACCACCTTTTCTTTTCCAAACGCAAATAATCAACTCTTCCTCCCGGTTTATCAGAAGTATCCTGACCAATTCCCGATGGAACTCCCACGTGAACCGGACCTGGAGTTTCTTCCGTTGCAATACCTGCACTTTTCAGGATAATCTCGTTAATGTTTTCGGCATTTAAACGCGTAGTCCATTTTGTGATCGGAAAGAATAACTGTTGGTGATTGATGTTCATCTGTACCGTCCTGTTCAGCAAATGATCGGGCATTTCGTCGGTAAAAGCGATTAAGGGAGAACGGTCGAGCAAAGCACAGCCAACTCCTGTACTCAAATTTGTGGCACCAGGCCCAAAGGTTCCGAAACAAACACCCGGGATACCGGTTAGCCTGCCACAAACATCCGCCATAAACGCCGCGGTGGCTTCGTGCTCTACCAAAATAAAATCAATCCCATCCTCTTTTCGTAAAGCTTCCACATAATCGATCATATTTCCGCTGGGCACACCAAAAACATAACGCACACCAACTTCGCGGAGGGTATGTGCAAATATTTGAGCAACTGTGGGCATTTTTATGTTATTTTCTTACTGTAACACCTCTTTTAGCCACTAAATTGTATATCGCAATAGTATACTGTTGAAATGATTACAGGTTACAAGATAAAGCACATGTATCGAAATCTTGTCCTTTTTTGTTTGAGTTATGAAATTAACTGTTGAAGTTCGTCAAGATCAAAATCGGGTTCGGTGATCTGATATTTTGCCCGCGTATAAAATTCGTTCCTTGTTTTTAAGGTTTTTTCGATAAAATCAATCAACTCTTCACGCGATTTACCTTTTATCAATGGTCGCTCCGTTTTTGATTTCAAGAGCCGGGTTGCTAAAACTTCCGGATCAATATTCAGGTAAATGGTTTCCCCCGAACTATTCATTAAATCCATATTATCGAAAAAACAAGGGGCACCGCCACCTGTTGCAATTACGATATCGGTAAACTCCGAAAGTTCGGCCAAAGCCTTGCGTTCCATTTTTCTGAATTCATCTTCGCCTTCTTCGGCAAATATTTGAGGAATTGTTTTCATATTTCGTTCCTCTATATAGTGATCCATATCCACAAACTGCAATCCAAGATGTTTCGAAAGCCTTCGTCCCATGGTAGATTTTCCACATCCCATATATCCGATTAAATATATTCTCATAAAATTGAGTTAATGTTTGAACTTTATGTCCCTGTGAAATAATGCCGGCATTAAGTCTTCAACTTCTTTCACAGGGCAAACTTTAAACTAAAATAGCGACATTTGATTTGGATCATCCTCCTCCTTATTCGGGCGGTTTATTTCAAATGGAACATCATTAACATCATCATTGCCAGTCATTTTAACATCTTCGTCCGCTACTCCCTCTCCCTCCTCTTTCCGATGGTCGTAATCGTCCTTTATTATGGGTTCAATTACTTTTATGTTATCCACTTCGTAGTTCGTCAATCGTTTCCCTTTTGCCTTCCACGATTTTACTCCAATAAACTCCGAAACCTCAATAATCTCATTTTCGCGTTCCGAATTTTTACCACCAAAAGTAAGTTCCAGCCTTGGGTAATGAACCCATGTTATACTGATGAGCTTATTGTCGGAATTGTCGCCGACAAAACGGATCAATTTACCTTCCACCTCATCAATTTCGAATCGTTTTACGTAATAGAATTGCTGCTCGGCATCGAAATAAACGGCTGATAAAATTTTTCGTTTATCAAATTTTTCAATGATCAGAATATCTTCTCCGAAGTGATTACTCAAGTCGTAATTATAGAGTTGAAATTCACCTTTTTTATAAAGAACTAGGATCTGGTCCTCGCCTGAAAACTCACCCAGGAAAGTTCCCCGGCTATCGGCATTCAATCTCCTGACATCCGCATCGAACCATATTTTTCGACCGCCAAGCGTTGACACTCCTTTTTCTTTAAGCGCGATTTTATGCACCTCGTATTTGGTAAGAATGTTGCCCATTGACTGGCGGCCCTTTATGGCCAGCTCACCCAAATCTTCCTCGAAAACCAACTTTTTAATTCGTGGTTTTGGTTTCAGCGTTACTTTCAGAGTTTCGGCTTCGCCATTGGGATTTGCCGAAAAGTAGGTAATTCTTGAACCTTTCGTTTCTTTGGTAAGGTTGTATTCTTTATCTCTTGTAACCCCTGTAACAAAGAAACGTTTCATATACGAAAATCCTGACTTTCCATCCTTGTAAACCACATTATATATGGTTCGCTTGTCGTTTTTCTTGAAAACTGCGAGGTAGAGAATGTTCTTCCCGATAAATGCTTTATCGGGTACCTTGGTTATGTAGTACGAACCATCACGTCTGAAAATGATAATGTCATCAATGTCGGAACAGTCGCAAACAAACTCAGCTTTTTTAAGCGAGGTTCCCATAAATCCTTCCTTCCGGTCGACATATAATTTTTCATTTTTCACCACCACTTTCGAAGCCACAATGTTTTCAAAACTTCTGATTTCGGTTTTTCGTTCGCGACCTTTGCCATATTTGATTTTCAGGTGTTGAAACCACT
>JBFEWU010000493.1:0-3142 GCA_041546215.1 Draconibacterium sp.
ATATTTCTTCCGCATTGATACAGGTTAACGACAAGCCAACGGGAACCGTAGACGTGGAATTGAATGCAGAGGGTATACCCCGGTATGTTATCCATGAGAATGTAGCCTGGGATTATATTGAGATGAATAATGGCACGGCAAAGCTCATTTCAGATGCGGACATCCTGTGTTTTGGTAGTTTGGCCCAGCGCAGCAAGGTGTCGGGTGCTACTATAGAACTTTTATTGGCGGAATGTAAGAGTTCTGCGCTGATCGTGTATGACATTAATCTGCGTCAGAAGTTTTATACCCGGGAAATTATTCAAAAGTCATTGCAGTTGTGTAATGTTCTGAAATTAAATGAAGAAGAATTACCTGTAGTTTGCGATCTGCTTCATATCAAGGCAGCAAGCGAAGAAGAGCAAATTGCTTATCTGATCGAAGCATATAATCTGAAGCTGGTGGCTTTCACAAAAGGAGCGATCGGAAGCCTCTTGATGACCGCCACCGATAAAAGTTACATGGAAACTCCAAAGGTTGACGTGAAAGACACGGTGGGTGCAGGAGATGCCTTTACTGCCGTGATGATCATAAATTACGCAAAAGGCAATGTTTTGAAAGAAGTACACCAAAAGGCTGTTGAAATTTCGGCCTTTGTTTGCACCCAGGATGGAGCAATGCCGGAATATAACTGAAATGTAAAATACTTTAAATCTGTAATGAAAAATATAAACACAAAAATTGAACCAGTCGATCCCACTTCTGTAACTCAATTGGTTCTTCCTGATGGAATACTTATGCCGCAAGCTGCAATGGGAACTTTCCATTCTGATAATCTTGATCTGATAGAGATTATGGAAGATGTGATTGTTGAATCCATCCGTTTAGGCTATCGACATTTGGATTGTGCTACTGCCTATCAGAATGAAGAGGTGGTAGGAAGGGCTATCGCGAAAGCAATAGATATCGGTCTTGTAAAACGTGAAGAGTTGTTTGTGCTCTCGAAGCTTTGGAACAAAAATATGAGTCCTGAAGAGGTAATTCCAGCTTGTGAAGAGTCATTGAAAAAACTTGCGGTGGATTATCTTGATATGTACGTTGTGCACTGGCCCTGGCCGAATTTTCATGTTCCCGGAGCTTCAGGCGATGCGGTTAACGCGCATGCTGTTCCGTATATTCATGAGGATTTTATGCTGGTATGGGATAAAATGACCGAACTGAAGAAAAGCGGTAAAGTCAAAAACATTGGCACTTCCAATCAAACCCAAAAGACCATGGAGCTCCTGCTTAGGGACACCAATGAGCATAACCGACCGGTATACAACCAAATGGAACTGCACCCTTTGTTTCAGCAGCAGGAGTTGGTGAGTTATCTTATTGATAATAAAGTAGTTCCATCTGGATATATGTCGCTGGGATCTCCAAGAAGACCCGGACGAGACCGCTTCCCAGAACATCAGGCAGATATGCAGCATCCTGTAATTCTGCAGATTTCCAAAGAAACGGGCATGACTCCTCCTCAGGTTTGCCTGGCGTGGGCCCATCAACGCGAAAACAATCAGGTAGGCTATGTGGCTATGGCTGAACGTTCAGAGTGGATAAGGTCTAACCTGATAGCCTCCGTAGAGAATACACTTACCAAACAGCAATTTGAGTTGATTGATGGCGATGGGACAGAAGTATATCCCGGAATCAACAGTAACAACCGTCTAATCTGGGGACAGGTGTTCTTCTGGCCTGAAGCCCGGGTTTTGGGGCATGACAGGGATATGCTTTGGAACGATACCCAAATATTTGAAACCAGGGGGGATTATGACAGGTTCAAAAAAGCTGTTGCTGATTTTTACCAGGTATGGAAGGAAACAGCGGTGGATTTGCCCCTTAGATATTGAAAAGAGACAGCACAGAACTTAGTATAGGTATCTAACAATTCGATTTTTTTTATTGATAAACCAAAATTTTTTATTATGAAAAACAAATTATTTTTGATTTGCTTGCTTCTGCTTACGACACTAGGTGCGTATGCTCAAACCCGTACGGTTAGTGGACGGGTTACTTCGGCCGAGAATGGAGACGGTATTGTTGCCGCCACTATCTCGGTGAAAGGTACTACAGTTGGTGTGATTACAGATGTGGAAGGGAAGTTCAGTGTTAGTGTTCCCAATGAAGGAGGAATACTCGTAGCTTCGTTTGTGGGAATGAAAACCCTTGAACTGCCTCTTACATCAGCAACAACCTACAACTTTGTTCTGGAATCGTCGAATGTTGATATTGATGAGGTGGTTGTGACTGCTCTCGGTATCACCAGGGAGAAGAAAACACTGGGATATGCTGTTCAGAATGTGGACGGTGATAAACTGAACCAGACTAGTGATGCAAATATTGTGAATTCACTTTCCGGTAAAGTGGCCGGGGTGCAAGTAACAAGCGGTGGGAGTACAATTGGTGCTTCATCTCGTATTGTTATCAGGGGGAACGCTTCTTTTGGAGGTAACCAGCCACTTTTTGTAGTAGATGGTACTCCGATTGATAACTCTACAACCAACCTCGGGGGAGGCGGTGGTGTTGACTGGGGGAATGCTGCGTCGGATATCGATCCAAATAATATAGAATCGATGACTGTGCTGAAAGGTTCAAGTGCATCCGCCCTCTATGGTAGTCGTGCAACAAATGGTGTGATCCTTATTACGACCAAAAAGGGAAATAAAGAGAAGCGTAAAATAGGCGTTGATGTGGTATCTTCGGTAGTGATCGATCAACCTTCGTACTTTCCTAACCTGCAAAATAAATATGGCGGTGGATGGAACGGAAGTGAATATATCTACGAGAAATACAAGGCCGAGAACGGAAGTTCTATTTCGTATAATGAATATGCCAAAAAATACTCTTACAACTATGTCGATGGGCAAGGTGGTGGAATCAACGACTGGCAGCCCATTAACTGGGGGCCGAGATTAGATGCAGGTCTTCGTTTGGATCAGTGGTCTACAGGACCGGACAGTCCATGGATTTCACGTCCCGATAATGTGAAAGAATGGTTTGAACCGGGGGTAAACTTCGAAAACAGTGTGGCAATCTCATCCAGCGGAGAGAAAGCCTCCGGGAGGTTAACATTTACCAACCGAAGTGGTACAGGTATTATTGATTATACTGACCAGAAACA
>JBFEWU010000454.1:0-3458 GCA_041546215.1 Draconibacterium sp.
CTTTGGTGTTGCATTAAAGGTGCCTTCCTACATGGCACGTACCAATCATACACAAGACGATGAGGTAAGTTCTTACACCTTTACCAGGGCTTACGACGGCGGTGATGCACCGGAAAGTTATGGAAATGCCTTGCACGAAATAAACTTTGTTAAAGACGATTATACTGGCGCCTATGAAAGATTCATCTACCTGGGTAAATCAGTTGATTTTGAAACTGGAACCTTGTTCTCTATTGATGCAGCCGGCGATGATTTTGATTCCAGCGACGATGAAGACGGGGTAACTTTTCCCGAGCTCATTGTAGGTACTACCGTTAAAGTACCGGTTACGGTTACCGCCCATGGCGAAAGTTTTGGTGTGTTAAATGCCTGGTTCGACTGGAACGGCGATGGTGATTTTAAAGATGCCGGAGAAAAAATAACCACCGAGCCAATATTTGCACGTTCCAGCGGTGTTTATGAACTATCGGTTGATATCCCGGACGATGCTGTTGTGGATAACAGTACCTATGCAAGGTTCAGAATAGGTGCAAACAGCGATGAAAGCTCGTTTAATGCATGGGGAGAAGTGGAGGATTACGAAATAATGCTTAAAAGTGCCGATGCGGGTATTCCCGAATTGGCAGAAAACGACGAAGATCTTATCAAAGTTGAGTTTTATCCGAATCCGGTTGTAAACGAATATACCATAGGTATTGAAAGAAACGGGAAATATGTTCTGCAGCTATACGATATCCTGGGAAGGGTAACGAAAACCAGTGAAATGGTGGTAACCAACAACCGCGGTTTAAAAACATTATACCGCGATGGAGCCACCAGTGGAATCTATTTCATGAAGATTGAAGATGAACTTAGTTCATTTGCGAAAACCATTAAGGTAATTATGGCTGAACAATAAAAATCAG
This sequence comes from Draconibacterium sp., assembly GCA_041546215.1. Classification (GTDB taxonomy): domain Bacteria; phylum Bacteroidota; class Bacteroidia; order Bacteroidales; family Prolixibacteraceae; genus Draconibacterium. The sequence goes on from JBFEWU010000454.1 coordinate 906, forward strand.
TATATGAGATGCGGTACCGTATGGGTTTTCCCAAAACGGTACCGCTCCATTTTCAAACAATAAAGGATAGAAACAGTAAGAAAATAAGACAAAATCAAGAGAAAAATCAGAAGTTTATGAACCACACAAAAATTAGTATTCTTTTCATCCTGCTTCATCTATCACCTGTTATGGTGAAGGCACAAAACTGGAATCCCTATGTGAGCCAGGCCGAAGCTATACCCGATCCGATGATTCCTGTCGAGTTTGATGGGGAAGGATTACTTTCCTTTCGTTTGGGCAATTCGGGAGATGATGCTATGAGTGTGGTACGCAACCAGGAACTGACTTTGACCTTAACCTTATCAGACGGTGTTCCAAACGATTCGGTGGCCCACAAAGCCATTGGCGGAACCTGGGCACAAAAGTTTGATTGGAAGTATTTGGAAAACTACAATACTTTTATTGGAACGCAAGTAGATGAAATCCCCGGAAACAGCGAAGGGACAATAAACTTAAAATATAAACCTACCAATAATTCGGTAAAAGAAACTCCTTCAAACGGTTTAAATATTAATCTGCAGCCACCCCCATATGCCAACGGCGTTAACTTAACCAACGATGACCAAGCCAGCTTTTATACCTATGTTCAGGCAAAAGATTACAGCGACGCACCGGCTTCTTATGGTACAGCTGTACACCATATAAACACGTTTAAAGACAGACGAACTAAGCAATATGAAAATTATTTATATCTCGGATCATTGGTAGATCCCGAATCCATGGAGTTGACTTCTTTGGATGCACATGGGGATGATAATGATTTATTGGATGACGAAGACGGAATCGTTTTTCCCGAACTGGTGAGGGGCGACTCTGTGATTCTGCCTGTGGCAGTTACCGTTCATGACTTTGGAACAGGAATGTTAAATGCCTGGTTCGATTGGAATGGAGATGGCGATTTTGACGACAACAACGAAAGGCTAACAAGTCCGAAGAACATTTACAAAACCGATACAATTGAACTTGATCTACTCATTCCTGCAAACGCTGTTGTCGACCGGCCCACGTTCTGCCGGTTCCGCCTTGGGGATAGAAGGGTGATGCATCCTAACATCTTGTCGTTGTATGGAGAGGTTGAAGATTATAAGATACAGATTGTAAAAAACAGATCGCTGAATACAGAAAAACTCATTCTTGACAATGAAGACAATGATAAGTCGGGCAGCCTGAGTGAAAATGATGTGCTTACATTTAAAATAATTGTTACCAATATGCGCGATAAGGAAATACACAATCTGACCATAAACGATAACAGGCTGAGCCCCGGCAATACTGCATGTGCTGCATTATTGCCCGGTGAATCGTGCATATTAACAGGAAAATACAGAATAACAAAAGAAGATATAAATATGGGAAGAATTGAAAGCCAGACTGTTGCTGATGCAGATGAAACAGATCCGGTGTTTTCCAATGATCCGCTTTTTCTTATTAAAAGATCAAACGAACAATGAAGTAAGATCGCAGGGGAGGATGATGATTTGCCATGAGTTTGATAATGGGGATGCAGGATAAGCATTAAAGTAAAAATTAATCCAGTTGAAAAGAACCTTTCAATTAGAAGTTATGAAAAAAGTTATATTTACGGTACTGATTACTTTTGCAGCATGGTTCGCCACTGCCCAAAGTTACAATCCATTTGTTGGTCAGGGAATAGTAAATCCTGCTCCCCTGGTTCCTGCAGAATTTAACGGAACAGGAGTACTGTCCTTCAATGTTGGAAATACGGGAAGTTCTGCAATTCCCGTTGTAGAGGATCAGGAAATGACTTTGGTAATTACCTTATCAGATGGTGTGCCTAATCATATTGACCCCCTTGCCGCTCTTGGAGGATCGTGGTTTTCAATGTTTGACTGGACCTACGATGAGAATCTTACTACATTTACAGGAGTGCAAAACCAGTTGATTCCGGCTGATGAAGTTGGAAATATTACTATTCAATATAAGGTTACAGAAAACTCTTCATCGCTAAATCCAACAAACGGCTTTAACGTAAACCTGCAGCCACCACCTTTTACGAATATTTCAAATACAACCGATGACGATGCGGTTAGCTCATATACCTATGTGCAGGCCTCTGATTATGGTGACGCACCAATTAGCTATGGCGAAGTAAGTCATGAAATTAATTTGCTTAAAGATCCCAGCTATACCTATTATTTAAATTATGTGTTTTTGGGGGATACCGTTGATCATGAAGCCATTTACACGGAATCGACGAATGCTTCTGCTGATGATACAGCCGGTTTTGATGATGAAGATGGAATTGATTTCTCAAGTATTGATTTATATCATGGACAGCCTGTTATTATTCCCATCGATTTTACGATGGTTGATGCCGATCAAACCCTTGGTACTGCCAGGTTAAATGGCTGGATTGACTGGAATGGTGACGGAACCTTTTCGTCGGGTGAACGGGTGGCTTCCAATGTGCTGATCGATTATATCAACTATGGAACATCGGGAACCTATAACCTGAATGTAAATGTGCCTGCCAATGCCATTACGGGTACC
>JBFEWU010000210.1:0-8199 GCA_041546215.1 Draconibacterium sp.
AAGATAGAAAATACTCACCATAGATGGTTTGATTTTTGGTTTAGTTTAGGTTTAGGTTGATTGAGAAAGGGCTGGTTGTTGAACCGGCCTTTCGTTTTTAATCCCTCTCATTTTCTCTTCATTTTAATAGAAACCATAAATCCGGTGGATTTATAATTAATAATTTTTCTTTAAAGAATTAGCCACTCATAGCTCTACATCCGGCGAAAATACCTTGCTGATAAGATCTCTAGCAGAATTATCTCAGTATTGTTCCTCCGAAGGTGTGGTCTCTTTAACATGCTTAAAGGCATACTCCTTTCCTTAATTTATACCAATAAAGTTAATATTTTTACATGCACGTTAACGTTAACGGAAAATTTGAATTCATCTAAACTCAGCTAAAATGGAAGTTTCACGTAGATCATTTATTAAAAAAACGGCTGCAGCAGGTTCAGCAGCAATTGTGGCGCCGACCATAGTTTCGGCCAAGGTTTTTGGTGCGAACGATCGTATAAATGCCGCAGTATTAGGCCTCAATGGAAGAGGGAAGTCTCATGTGTCAGGATTAATGGTTCAGGATAATGTTCAGGTTACACACTTGTGCGATCCTGACATGAATATTCTGAAACAACGGAAGCAGGACTTTAAAGAAAAGTATAACGAAGATGTTGCCCTTGAACAGGATTTGCGACGTATTATGGACAATAAGGATGTGGATGTGGTCAGCATTGCTTCGCCCAATCATTGGCATGCACTTTCGGTAATATGGGCTTGTCAGGCCGGCAAAGACTGCTATGTTGAAAAACCGGGCTCACATAATATTTTCGAAGGTCGAAAAATGGTTGAAGCCGTACACAAATACGACCGCATTGTTCAGCATGGGGTGCAACTCAGAAGTTCTCCGGCAATTAACCAGGCTATTCAGTTGCTTCGGGAGGGTTACATCGGTAGAGTTTACATGTCGCGCGGATTGGTATTCCGCTGGCGACCAGATATCGGCGATAAAGGATTTTCTCCTGTTCCCGATGGTGTGGATTACGATTTGTGGACAGGACCAGCCCCTAAGCGACCATTCACCGAAAATCTTGTACATTACAACTGGCACTGGCACTGGGATTACGGGAATGGTGATGTGGGCAACCAGGGGATTCACGAAACCGATCTTTGTATGTGGGGACTGGATGTTGGTTTGCCAACAAAAATTACATCCATGGGAGGAAAATTTTTGTGGGATGATTGCAAGGAGGTTCCTGAAGTTTTGACATCGGTTTACCATTATCCCGACGAAGACAAGATTATTCAGTTTGAAGTGCGCCCGTGGTGTACAAATACAGAAGAAGGAGCTACGGTTGGCAATATTTTCTATGGTGATAAGGGAATCTTAGTGGTTAACGGTTACGACAAGTTTAAAACCTATTTGGGGAAAAACCGCGAACCGGGAATCTCGGGCGACGATGGTGGAATTGCCGCAAGCGGAATGGATAGAGGAGCAGGCGGCACCGATGGGCATTTTGCAAACTTTATTGAAGCCGTTCGGGCTCACGATGCGAGTATTTTAAATGGTCCGGTCGAAACCGCTCATCTCTCTTCAGGCCTGGCACATCTTGGTAACATCGCTTATCGTTTGGGGAAAGTGCTTACCTTTAATCCTCAGGCCGAAAGGTTCGTAAACGATCCTGAAGCAGATAAAATGCTTACCAGGAATTATCGTGGCGAATTTGTTGTTCCTAACAAAGTATAGAATACAAACATGAAACAAAAAGTAATATCCTTAGTTATTTTGGCTTTTGGCTTGTTATCTGCCAATGTTCTTCAGGCTCAACAAGTAATTTCTTTAAAGGAAAATAAGGCCGAAAAAAAAGTTGATGTCCTGATCGATGGTAAACCTTTTACCTCTTATATCTATCCTGAAAATGTGAAAAAACCGGTACTCTGGCCGGTTATTTCCCCAAAGGGAAACATGCTTACGCGAAGTTTCCCAATGCTTAATAAAGAAGGAGACCGCAGCGACCATCCGCATCACGTTGGGGTGTGGTTAAACTATGGTGATGTAAATGGTCTGGATTTCTGGAATAACTCCGAAGCTATTGCTCCTGAAAAACGGGATGGATATGGTACAATCTATCACCAATCGGTAGATAAGGTCAAAAGTGGAAAAGGTAAAGCAAGCTTGCTAACCAGCGCGCACTGGAAATCGCCCGATAATACACTTATGCTGAAAGAGAATACCGGATTTCAGTTTATTGCTGATGGGAATGTGCGAATAATCGACCGTACCACAACTTTAAAAGCTGTAATTGATGAGGTAAAATTTACGGATAATAAAGAAGGAATGTTTGCTATTCGTGTTGCCCGTGAGCTGGAACTGCCAACCAATAAACCAACAAAGCTAATCGATTCGCATGGTGTTGTTACAGAGGTGAAAAAGATGGATAATACTTATGTGAAAGGCAATTACCGAAGTGCAGAAGGAGTTGAAGGTGGAAAAGTGTGGGGAACACGTTGTCGCTGGATGAAACTGGCAAGCGAGATCAAGGGCGAAAAAGTGGCGCTGATAATTATCGATCATCCTGACAATGTGGGTTATCCAACCTACTGGCATGCACGTGATTATGGCCTGTTTGCAGCAAATACCCTGGGGCAAAAAGTATTCTCGGAAGGTGAGAAGGAGTTGAATTTCAAGCTGAAAAAAGGACAATCGGTAACGTTTAAGTATCGCCTGGTTGTTGCCGGTGAAGATCTAAACGACGAGCAAATAAATAAGCTGGCCGACGAATATGCTAAAAAGTAAAACATTCTAATTTGAAATCTTTAGTATTATGAACATCAATCAATCGCGCAGAGGTTTTATTCAAAAAACATTAATTGCGGGGGCCGGATTAACCTTGATCGATCCCGTTTCAGCAAACGCAATGTTGCGAAAACCAAAGCTGAAGCTTGGTTTGGTAACCTATCTGTGGGGGAAAGACTGGGATTTGCCAACATTAATTTCGAACTCCGAAAAAACGGGTTTACTGGGTGTTGAACTTCGTACGCAACATGCTCATGGTGTCGAAATAAGTTTGAATGCCCAGGAACGTATGGAAGTAAAAAAACGCTTTGCCGACAGTCCGGTTACTTGTGTTGGTTACGGATCGAATTACGAATATCACATGGCTGATCAGGCAAGAGTGAGAGAGAACATAAAGGGAACCATTGAATACCTGAAACTTTGTAAGGACATTGGTGCCACCGGTATTAAAGTAAAGCCCAATGGCATTCCAGCCGATGTGCCGCGGGAAAAAACCATTGCGCAAATTGCTGCTTCCTTAAATGAATGTGGGAAAGTGGCCAGCGATTTAGGGCAGGTAATTCGTGTCGAGGTGCATGGAAAAGAATCGCAGAAATTGCCAAACATGAAGGCCATTTTTGAGCAGGTGACTGAAAAAAGTGTGAAAATCTGCTGGAATTGCAACGATCAGGATTTATTACCACCAGGGCTGGAAGGCAATTTCAACTCGGTTAAAAAATGGTTAGGCGATACCGTGCATATTCGCGAGCTGAATGTTGGAGAATATCCTTATCAACAGTTGATGGACTTATTTGTGAAAATAAAATATGAAGGGTGGATTTTACTTGAAGCCCGCACAAATCCTGCCAATAAAGTTGCTGCCATGAAAGAGCAACTTGAAATTTTCAAGGGTATGATTTCTTAGTTTAAGTCAAACTAACTTGTGTGTTTCTATTTAACTATCCTGAAGAGTAGAAAAGGCGTTCATAGCATCATGAACGCCTTTTGTATTTTTCAGGTCCTTGTTATCTTTCGAAACACCTTACACTTCGGAGGGTACAACATATGGAGGGCGGTAACTTCGAGTAAGCATCATATCTGCTTCCGGATCGTTGGCAAATTTTTCGTAACTGCCACGGAAAGTCAATTGCCGCTTTAAACGATAGGCAATGTTGGCCAGTGCCGGAAGATCGGAAGACATTACACCTTCACGAACATCGCAATGCAAATCGTTATTGTTACCCGAGCGAATGGCATCGATAAAATTCGCGTAATGTTCGGTGCCACCCGGTGGTTTCAGGAATGTAGGATCTTGTGGTATTTCCGAGCTTGAAAGATTTGATCCGGCAAATGGTTTTTTCTCGCGCTGGCGGAAGGCTTTCCATTTACTTCCGTTTAACTCCAGGTAACCCTCGGTTCCGTAAAACATATTGCCAATTTTAATGTCCAGGCTCGACTCGGCGTTGGTGTATCGGCCTCGCGTTTCAAATTCCAGAACTTTACCATCTTCGTATGTAAATAACGATGTTTGCGTGTTTGGTGTTTCCTGTGAGCATTCTTTCGGATCGATTCCAAATATGCCACCTGTCGATGCAATTGTAAGCGGGTGTTCATTTCTATTCAATCCCCAGCGTGCAATATCAAATTGGTGTGGTCCCTGGTTTCCGGTGTCCCCATTCCCGGTGTTCCAGTGCCAGTGCCAGTTGTAATGTCCGCGTTTTTCGTTGTAAGCTCTCCATTGTGCAGGCCCCAACCACATATCGTAATGTAAGCCATCGGGAGGCAGACTGTCTTCAGAAATACCAAAAGAATCACGCGGTTTGTAGCAGGTTCCCTTGGCCATAAAAACATCGCCAATGCCACCACTGTGCAAAAAATTCATGGCTTCCATTACATTGGCAATGGAGCGGTTTTGAAAACCAACCTGCACCCGAACATTGTATTTACGTGCCGCTTCAATCATTTTTCTGCCTTCCCAAACGTTGTGGTTCGATGGTTTTTCGCAATACACATGTTTGCCGGCCTGACAGGCCCAAATGGTAGCCAGTGCATGCCAGTGGTTTGGCGTTGCTATGGAAACAGCATCAATTTCTTTGTCCTCGAAAACTTTTCGCATATCCCATTCTGTGTTAGGCCGTTTCCCAATGGCATCTTGCACGAATTTTGCACGTTCGGCAAAAAGGTTTTCATCAACATCGCAAATGGTTTTCAGAATAACATTCCGGTTTTTGTTGAGCTTGCACCAGCGCTCCATATGCCCTCTTCCCTGGCCTCTGATGCCAACAACAGCGATTGTAATTCTATCGTTTGCTCCCGGTATCGATGCGTACGATTTGGCAGTGAATCCCATGCCACCAATGGCGATCCCGGCTGTTCCAACCAGACTTTTTTTAATAAAATCTCTTCTCTTTTCTTTCATTTTTTCGTATTAATTGGTTCAGAATGAGCATTAAATGTAAAGAAAGAGATTGGAAAACGAAAATCATTAAAAATTTTTAATTCGAATTCCTAATTCACGATTTCTGGATTTTCTGATAATCAGACTTTCGGATGTGGTCAGTCATGCATGACAATTCCATTAATCAATAGAAATTAATCATTAATCAATTGGTTGTTGTCTCTATTCACCCGGTGATCCGTCAGCTGACGGACAACGGGTGAACAGTGAATAGGTTCACCGGATGGCTTGAGGCCACCCGGTGAATAATTTATTTAAACTCTACAGGCATTAGATATTTCACCGGAACGGCTTTCCCCCGTTGTTTTCCGGGAGTCCAGTTTTTCATTTCTTTAGCGATGAGGTAGGCTCCTTTGCCGGCACCCTCGTTATCTTTTTCAACTACTTTTATATCGGTAACAGTACCAGTAGGACTAACTGTAAAAAGTACTTTTGCATTTCCTTTTACCTTTTTTTGTGTGGAAACTTTCTTTTGCATTTTATACACGTAGTTATTTAATGCGTCCGATCCTCCCGGATATGCTGGCAAGTCTTCGACAATAAAAAATACTGCTTCCCCATTTTTCGGTGGCGGTGGCGGTGGTGGAGGATCCATTTTACTTGCATCGCCTTTAATCAGTTTTTCCTTTTTTGGAGGTGGCGGTGGCGGAGGAACCTCTCGTTCCGATTTAAGCTCTCTGGCCGCGCCAATATAAATTACGTCGTCTTTCAGTTGATACTCCCGGTTAAATACATTGTCGGTTTTGTGACCGGATGTAATCCCTGAAAACTTGTCCTCAACCGTTGTTTTTCCCACAAACGAGAGCACTATTGATTTATTTTCAGGCACTTCTAATTTGAATGTTCCGTCCATGCCGGATACAGTTCCAATTGTCATTCCTTTTACCACTACCGATGTCCCCGGCAAGGGATCACCATTTTCGTCGAGAATGAGGCCGGCCAATTTAACCGTTTTCTTTTGTACAGGCTCAGGTGTCGAAATACCATCTACGGATAATTCCGGTTCGGCATACCGATACTGTGGTTCGGCAAAGGCAAATAAAAGCAGCGCCACAATGGGCAGGATCCATGCAAATTTTGCGCGTTTAAAGTTTGGTGTTTTCTTTTTCGTCATCATTTTTAATCGATTTGTGCCAAGGGCAAAATTCAGGTTGTTGGTAATTCCAATAATCTGCATGCCCATTAGCTGGTTTACTAAAATTGCCTGGTATTTTCCAACGGTGTGTCCCTGCGCAAGAACACCTTTGTCGGCTAAATACTCATGGTTTTGTTTAATACAGCGTTCAAATAACCAAATGAATGGGTTGAACCAAAAGATGACTGTTAACAGTTCTATAAAAAGCAGGTCGAACCAGTGATTTTCACGAATGTGCACTTTTTCGTGAGCCAGAATTTCCGGCAGCTCGTCCTGTGTATGAAATTTCGGATTGATAAATACAATATTGAAAAATGAAAAGGGCAGGCCGTATTTTTCATTCTCAACAATGCGTATACCATCGAGCGATTTTACCTGGTATTTAATCATTAAATGAATGAGTATTACGGTTTGTGTCAGCAGGCGGATCATGAAAATGGCTGCTCCCGTTAAATAAATCAGAAGAGTTGCCTGTATCCAGCTGAACGAGCTTGTGGTTTCTTCGGTTTCAGCAAAAACCGGAATATTTTTGAAGGTATCGCTTATGGTTTGAAGGGCCGGTTTTCGGGATTGCGCTTCAACTAAAACTTCGTACTGAACAGGAATTAAGGGCAAGGCAACCGCTAAAACCAGCGATCCCAACATAAACCAGCGGTTAGCCGAGTGAAACGTTTCTTTGCGAAGAAACAGCCAGTAAAGCATAAAAAACAGGGCGATTCCGGCCGATGCATGCAATAAATAGATGAGCATTGTTTCCATGGTTAAGCTTTCTTCTGGTTTTTTAACTCATCCTCGGTAATTTTCAGCATTTCTTCCAATTCGTTTATACTAAGCTTATTTTCTTTGGCAAAAAAGGTGGCCATTTTCGGGAACGAACCGTTGAAGTAATTTTTCAGAAGTGATGAAAGCTGAACTTTAGTGTACTCTTGTTTGCTTACTGCAGGCGAAAAAAGATTGGTATTTCCAATTTTCCGATGCGACACAAATCCTTTCTTTTCGAGCACATTCAAAACAGTGGCAACGGTAGTATAGGCAGGTTTGTTTTCCTCAAATCCTTCAACCACTTGCTTTACTACCCCTTCTTTTAAATCCCAGAGGATTTGCATCACTTGTTCTTCAGCTTTTGTCAATGTTTTCATATGCTCGATATTTTTTTATTTTCTAAAGTGATTCTTCCGAGGACCGTGAACTCGTCTTACGGCTAACGTAACATCACTTGGCATTATAGCCATCCATCTGGCTGATTCTTATGCTTGCTTCTTTATTGAAAATGATTCAATTGTAAGAAGCACAAAAATCATACTAAATTATTTCTACTACAAATATAGTACTAGTTTTTTAGAAAACAAACTATAATTGTAATAAAAATACTAAAAACATAGTAGATATGTTTTGTCGTCTAGTTTTTGGTTTAAAACCCTGCAATTTATTGCAGCTACTTAAGTTTGGATAAGAGCAAAGAGCAAAGAGCAAAGAGCAAAGAAGCAGTGTTCAGTGTTCAGTAATTTTTGTTGTCATTGTTGTCATTGTTGTCATTGTTGTCGCGTATTGAGTATCAGAATATCAGAATTTTTACCGCAGAGGCGCAAAGACGCGGAGATTATTCAGAATAGTTCTAACACAAAGGGATCCAGAGAAGCACGGAGTTTCATTAAGGATTTCCTTGTTAACACTGATCTTTTTATTTCTCTCTGTGGAGCTTTGTGCTTCTTGGTGTAACTCTGTGCAATAATTCTTTAATGAATTTTCTCGCAAAGGCGCAAAGAATTTTTACCGCAGAGGCGCAAAGACGCAAAGTTTATTTCTCTCTTCTTCGGACTTCGGACTCTTCTGTTGTTATTTGAATATTAGAAT
>JBFEWU010000158.1:0-10388 GCA_041546215.1 Draconibacterium sp.
GTAGGTAAGACCACTGTGTAAATCGTCCCACCCTGTCGGAAGTTTCGGGAAGAACCCATTTCATTAACCTGAAACCGGAAGATTCAGATTTATATGCACCGTTTCCTCCAATATAAAGCGGCATTGGTTCGCCTCTAACGCGATCTCCAGGCACAGCTACCGTTTCATATAAACGTGGCTCTCTTTGTGGTATAAACTCCTGGGAGCTTGTAACATCAAAAAATGGTTGGCGAGATGGATTTTCCCAGTCAAAATCTTTAGGAAATGGAGTTCCATCTTCCCATGAAAACATATCAACATAATTTAACGTTGGTCCTAACGATTGCCAATAAGCAGTTGCATTACCTGCAAAAAACTCATGAGCAGATTGATTGTATACTTTTAATCTAGTGGAAATAAGAACTTCAGTACCACCTCTGTCGTAATAGGCACTACGAAAAGCCTCACGACGGGCTTGATGTGTTTCTTCTAAAGGCATCGTTAGTTGATATTGACCTCTTAATGTTAATTCACGAAAGAAAGCTTCCCCAGCTTCTTTTGCCAATACCCATCTATTTACGTCATAATTTGTGTAGCAGGTCAATGAATCAGCATTAGAATGCCAAAGAGTATTTGAATTGAATGTAGGACTCGCCGCAAATAATCGCACGCGCAACTTTAATCCCATAGCTCCTGCTTTTGAAACCCTGCCATCATCTGTGCCTGGCCATTTCCATGGGAGCTCAGAACTAATTACCTCATCTAATAGTTCTACAATTTTATCTACAGATCTTTCAAATGAAATTCTTGGAAAATACATCTCATCGGTTGGCTCTACCACTTGGTCAATCCAAGGAACACCCCCAATGTTTCTAAGAATTTCCGTATAACTTATTGCCAAAATCATTTTGGCTTCAGCCTTCTTTACATTTTTTTCTGCTCCGGAAAGATCAGGAACCTTATCTATATTCTCAAGATAAATCAATGCATATTTTATTGCATACCACATGGGTTCTCTGTGTAAAAGGAAAGTTTGTGATGCACTTTCTGTGCTAGCTGTTAGTGCACCAGTATAGTATAACTTTCTAGGACCACCCTGTTGACCGAGGAATGATGTACTCAAATCAGTTAAATCTTCTAACAAAGCTCCCCCTAATTTATTCCAGTCTGCGCCAGGGCCACCATGCCCTTGAGCAATTGGCAAGCCATATGGCAAATATGAATAAGCCCTGGTCAAAACCAATTCAGAATTAATTGCATTGGCAAACAAAGTATCTAAAGTTGCTCCTGATTGTTCCGGTTGAGTGCCTAAAAACTCATCTCCAAAATCTACCTCTGTGCATGAAACTACTATTGCAAAAAGTAGAATAAAGCTATATTTAATAAATCTCATAATTATTTTATTTATCAGTTTTTTAAATAACTAGAATGTTACACTTAAAGAGACGTTGTAAATTCTGGTTAACGGATACGCCCCCCCCCAATCTGTAATATCTGCGCCTTCAGGATCAAAATATTTAAGTTTGTCGAAAGTAAATAAGTTATATCCACTTAATGCGATTGAGGCTTTACTAATACCATATGGTCTAATAAATCGAGACTTGGTGTTTAAGTCATATGATACAGATAAATTCTTAAGCCTTATATAGCTAGCGTCCAAATCCCATAATGTTGATTCAGCACCATTCCATATCGCACCATCTATTGTGGCTTTTGGCCATGGGGCATCAGTGCGCTCTGGAGTCCATACATTATCCACCCACATTTGATGAAGTCCCATTTTTTTAGCCTGGCCAAAGATGTTCCTGTAATCCTGATGAGCCATTTTATTCACATTTGTCACTCCAGTCCATTGCATGAACATGGTCAATTTCTTATACGTTACGCTTGTATTTAAACCGAAAGTGTACTCAGGAATGTTAGAATACCCCCAAACCATTCTATCCAGATCGTTAACAATATTATCGCCGCTTATATCTGCGTACATTGCGTCTCCCGGAGTAACATTATATGAAGGTGTAGGCAATTCCGGATTTAGGATTAAATTACCCGAGGCATCTTCGCTAAAATCTTCTTTTTGATACAATCGCACAAATTTATATTCAAGATCTCCCCTCCCGGTTGATCCCCCTTCGTATAGTTGCCAGGGATAGTCTGACGGTAATTCGTCTTGATTAACGATCGTATTCTTAGCATAAGAAACATTTGCAGAAATATTGTACCTAAAGTTATCACTTGGATTATCGGCCCAACCAACAAGTATCTCATATCCTTTATTAGATACTTCACCTATGTTCAATTTAGGAGAACTTGTTGCAATTATGCCCGGTGTTGATCTAGGATTGATTAGAATTCCTTCTCGTTTATCGGAGTAAATATCGGCGTTTACCGATAATTTATCTTTTAAAAACTTAACATCCATACCTAAATTCCTTTTCGTTGCAGTTTCCCAACTTACCAGGCTATTACCCGGTGTGCCTTGCGTGTAGGCGGGCTGTAGAGTAGTGTTATCAACGCCAAAACTCAAGCCTCCACCAGAATTCCAGGTTTCAGGCATGTACAAAAATCTTACTCCACTTTTATCGTTTCCAACTTTCCCGAAGCTAGCTCTTATCTTCATATAAGTAAAAACTTTTTGCGCTTTGGCAAACTTCTCTTCAGAAACAACCCAACCTGTAGATACAGAAGGGAAAAAACCATACCTCGTTTTCCCCGGAGCAAAGTTCTCCGATCCGTTATATCCCATGCTTATATCGAGCAGGTATTTTTGCATATAGTTATATGTAAACCTACCTACATATCCTACATAACTTAGCGGGATATAATTAAAACTACTCGGATAATAAGTTCTTGATTGATTATACAAGAAAAGAGCACCAATATTATGGTTATTAAAAGAACGATCGTAATTAATTCTTCCTTCAATGTACCAATTTCGACCTCGAGCAGAATTCTCTGCATAATCCAGATCATTCTCAACGCCTACACGTTCAAGAACAATTTCCTTATCAAATGATGGGTCTGTTACTGGTAAAGTTGGTGATTCAAGAGTGCTTCTATAGGCAGGAGAATAAGTAGGCTGACCACCTGAAAAGGCTTTTATGGTTTGATAATTGACATTATATGATCCCTTAACAGATACTTTCAGTCCCTTGGTTAGCTTTGCTAAATCCTGAGAAATATCGATATCCATATTTAGGCGATTCGAGTTTACATTTCGGTAGCCATAACCATATAAAGCCCAAATTCCTTCACGCATTCCAAATCCATTAGGTAATAAACCTCTACCCGTTTTTAGTTTGTAATGTTTACCATCAACAAAACCGGGGCTGGCAAATGGGAGCGTCCATCGTGTGCCATAAACAAAGGGCCTATCATACTTATGCCCTAAATTCGCATTTAGCCCGGTAACAATAATAGGATCCTGTAAAACATTATAAACCCCTCCCAAATTTACTTTCATGGTAGTTGTTTCGGTGAGATTAACAATAAAATTTGAGCGATAGTTATAACGCTTATTTTTAAAGTTATTGTCATACCCCTGCAGCTCTTCAAAAGATTTCATGAGTCCATTTTGATACTGATATCCCAGTGAAACAAAATACTTAACTCTTTTTACTCCTCCAGTAACAGAAATATTGTGTCTGCTTTGTATGTAATAATCGTTGAACATATAATCTGACCAGTCCGTATTTGGATACATAATTGGATCCGAACCCGTACGAAATGCTTCCATCGCCTCGGGGCTAAATTTATTTACATTATTATCCGCATCCATCATATAGTTCCAATGCTTAGCGTAGTCATAACTACTCGAACTTTGATAGAGATCATCGGGCCTTTCCATTCCGAACGAACTACTGAAACTAATTTTTGGTTTTCCAATTGAACCATGTCTTGTTGTAACTAAAACAACTCCATTAGCTCCTCTTACTCCAAATACTGCAGTAGAAGATGCATCTTTTAATACAGATATACTTTCAATTTCATTCGGATCTAAATCGCTAAATGGTCTTTCAACTCCATCTACCAATATTAAGGGTGATACATCGCTGCCTAAAGATGCACTACCTCTCACATAGATACTAGCAGCATCTTTACCCGGTTGACCACTAAGCTGTACCGTTGTTACCCCAGGCATAATGCCAGCTAAAGAGTTAACAACACTAGTAGCCGGCGATCTAATGAGTTCTTCTGTTTCAACTGTTGTTATAGCTCCTGTAATTGTTGCCTTCTTTTTGGTTCCATAAGCAACTACAACAACCTCCTCAAGGTCTGATGTTTTAAGTACCATCTTTACCTCTATCCAATTCTTGTCAGTAATTTGAACCTTTAATGGCTCAAAACCAATAAAAGAGAACTCCAATTCGGGATTCCCAGTAACAACAATTTCAAAAATCCCATCCATATTTGTAACTGTTCCGGAGTTAGCCTTCCTAAAATAAACAGTTACTCCTGGTAAAGGCAATCCATCGTTATCAACAACCTTCCCCTTTATCTTTTTCTCTTGTGTTTGCGGCATGTCTATAGTAACAGAGCCACTTGTTAACAAACCTTTCTTGTTTGCATAAGTTGGCGAAACGGCAAAAAGCCATAAACCAATAAAAAAGATCAGCCTGCTTTTGCGCCACAAACTTCTTTTAGGTTTTAAAAAGTCTCTTTTATTCATATTTCATAAATTATTAGTTAAGTGTTTATATTTTATAAATACCGACAAATACAAAAAACATAGAATTGAAATTCTTCGTTCGATACTGAAAATCACATTCAATTATATTTTATCCAATTCTTTAAGATCTCGCTCAAAACTTTTATGTTGATCTGTTAAATTCTCAGATTCAACAACCTCTTTGTCTTTTATGCGTAATATTCGCATAAGATCTTTAACTCGTTCAGGGTAGAGATTAGCAACATTATTACTTTCAGTAATGTCTTCTTTTAGATTGTACAGTGAGATGGGGAATTTGCCTTGTTTTTCAATATTCCATCCATTTTGCTTAGCAATGTGAAGTTTCCAGTCGCCAACTGAGATTGCTTCAAGTTCTCCTTGCTTCGAATAATATAATAATTCAGTGTATGGTGACTTAGCTTTTGTTGGATTACTTAATATATCCGAAATATCATACCCATCAATAACTACACTGTCAGGCAATTCCACACCAGCATATTTTGATAAAGTAGGCAGGAGATCCATAAAGGTTACCATCTGGTTGGCCGTCTTCCCTTTGGGGAGTTGTGCCGGCCATGATATAATTCCTGGCACTCGAACACCCCCCTCCCACGTCTGAGCTTTAAAACCCCTTAATGGATGAGCCTCTCCTCCTTTCCCAGCGACATGTTCGGGTCCATTATCCGAGGTGAAAATGATCATTGTGTTACTGTAGATATTTTTTGCTTTGAGTGTCTTAACAATCTCCCCAATGCTCCAGTCAATTTCTTGTACCACATCACCATATAATCCTCTGGCACTTGTTCCTCGGTAGTTATTAGAAACATGCCATGGTGTATGTGGCATATTGTGGGCCAGATAGATAAAAAACGGATTTTCTTTGTTGTAAGTGTCAATATACTCAACCACTGCATTAGTCCAGCGTATTGTTAAAGAATCCTGATTAAAACCTTCTCCAATAATATCTTCATTCTTGAAATAAGGCAGGGCTGGCGAATGAAAATCAATCTGACGATAGTAATGACTATCCATATCATTTGAATAGGGAACACCATAAAAGTCATCAAATCCTTGATTTGTTGGTATATATTGTGGTTTATGTCCTAAATGCCATTTACCAACACAGTAGGTTGAATAGCCACCCTTCTTTAATTGCTCGGCAATGGTTATTTCACTTGGATCCATTCCTCCTTCGCTAAACGGACGTAACACTCCTTTATGTAATCCGGCTCTTTTCGAATAGCGTCCTGTCAACAGAGCTGCTCTGGAAGGCGTACATACTGAGGCTGTCGTATATAATCTGGTTAGCTTAATCCCTTCACTTGCCAGTGCATCCAGGTTTGGGGTTTTAATATCTGTTGCACCGTAACAACTCAAATCGGAATACCCCTGATCATCGGTCAGAATCAGAATCACATTTGGCTTATGACTATCCATATCTCCATTTTTCTCACTTTGGCATCCAAAGATGAGAAAGAGTAAAATTATACTTTCAATGATGTTTCATGAAATATGATTAGGCATATTATTTCCTTTTTAAAATTGACTTGTTCCATTTTATTCCCTGCGCTTCCCATTCCGTGCAGAGGGCATCAATTCTCAATGTAAAACCTTCATAATCTTTATTAATTGGCAAAGTCCACCCAATCTCCGCGTACGCTGCTAATTTCGGATAAATTCGCTCCTGCATAAGCTCAATAGTTGGAATCCATTCTCCCCACATTTGGCATCCCATGCCAAGAATCCCGGCTTTAAGTTTTTCATCTAAGAAAATAGGTTTTGGATTAAAACTATAAATTTGAGCGAGGGGTTTTTTAATCATATCCAGATAAGTATATTTGTGATATGAGTTAATGACATTATGACCCTTTTCAAGTGCTTCTCTTATTAGGATAGTGTCTCCTTTCCAAAACTGAACTACTGCATTTTGAGATAATTCAGTAGTTACAGCCCGTTCTGTTGAATCTTGCCATGCATGGATATTACTGCCTAGAATTTCATTCCAGCCTATCATTACTTTTCCAT
The DNA here is from genome assembly GCA_041546215.1 of Draconibacterium sp. Classification (GTDB taxonomy): domain Bacteria; phylum Bacteroidota; class Bacteroidia; order Bacteroidales; family Prolixibacteraceae; genus Draconibacterium. Next base: position 6,674 of record JBFEWU010000158.1, read on the forward strand.
TTTCTTCAATAAATTTTGATATCTCATTTGTAAATTGAATTTGAAGATCTGCAGGAGAAACCAGATTATGTTCTTTCATATAGGCACAAACCCGCTCTGATTCCAGCCACTGGTCATATATCACTTCATCACCACCAACGTGTACATACTTAGATGGGAATAATTCGAAAATTTCAGATAATACATTTTTAATGAATTCGATTACCTCTGGTTTGGTAACATCAAACATATCTTTGTGTTTCCCAAATTTTACTGGCACTTCAATCTTTTCTCCAGTAGCTGAAAGCCATGGGTATGCGGCAACCGCAGCAGCTGAATGTCCTGGCATTTCTATCTCTGGCACAACGCGAATGTGTTTGTCAGCAGCATAAGCAACAATTTCTTTTATATCCTCTTGGGTATAAAAGCCTGAATGAGGCACTCCATGCAACTTGCCACTCTTCCAGGTTCCTGCTTCAGAGTCCTTTCTAAAGGCACCAATTTGACACAACAGAGGGTACTTCTGTATGTCTATTCTCCATCCCTCAGAATCAGTCAAGTGCCAATGAAAAGTATTCATTTTCAGGCGAGCCATTTCATCTAATATCTGTTTTACAGCTGCTTTACCTTTAAAATGTCTGGCTTCATCCAACATGAACGCTCTCCAGGAGCAGTATGGTTCATCTTTTATCTGTAGAGTAGGTACAACTTTCCGATCCCTGAATAGTTGTTTTAATGATTGAATCCCATAATATAGTCCAGCTTCATGACTTGCTTTGATGGTTATGTTTTTATGAATTACATCGATTTGATAACTTTCCTCGTTTGATGGATTAAAGTCTTTGGTAATTTTCAAGCTGATAGAAGCATGCTTTTTTCTTACCTTTCTAGCCGTTAGAGCCTTGTCATTTTCCAACCATTTTATCAAATCCAAAAGGGCAGAATTATTTTCTGAACAGATCGTGACTACCTCTGGAAGCGTGAACGTCCCGTCGCTTACCTTCACCATATTGGGATAAGGTATCAGATTAAACCGTCTGCTTTCTTTGCTTTCCTGGCTACTGACGCTTATTGTGAGTAACATGGATATGAGTAACAGGAAAATGGGATTTTTATTTGTCATAGATAAAAAGGATTGATTTTTTAATTACTATGACAAAATTACCCCTTGATTTAAGTATGGGTGTAAATAATATTCTTATTTTGTTCTTAGAATGTACAACAATCTCTTTATCAGTGATGTGCTGTGAATGAATTATACAAAATGCACATGCTATTAAATATGTTCGAGCTTATATTAAAAACATACAACACGTTGATTAATTGCCGGTTATATTATCGTTTTCTGAAATCGGTAGTCGGAAGGAGAAATTGAGTAATACTTTTTAAATACAGAACTAAAATAGGATGCACTGGAGTAACCGCAATCATAAGCAACATCTATTATGCTTTTATCTGAGGTTTCTAATAACTGTTTTGCCTTATCCATTCTTACTTTAATTACAAAATCTTTAACAGAATGCCCTGTTAATTCTTTTGTTTTTTGATATAAAACAGTTCGACTAACGTTTAGTAATCTAGCTATTTGAACAACTTCGAAATTACTATCACTAAGATTATCATCAATAATGGCAGCAAATTTCCTAACAAACTCCTCATCATCTATCTTTATTTCAAGGTATTGGGGAGTTTTATGCTCTGAGTTGCTAAAGCCCCAATTAATCACCAATTTATTTTTTAATTTTCGGGAAATTCTTGTTAGAATTTTCAACAACACAATTGTTGATATTCCTACAATAAAAATAAATAAAGCAGCCAGAAAAATAGGTGATAAAAACCATGGGTATTTAATATTAATCGATATAATCGATTCAGGTCCAACAATGTTTGATGAATTTATTACTTTTATACGGAATGTATATTTACCATTTCTTATTTCATTATATGTAACTTTATTTGTTTGTGTTGTCTGCCAATTGGAATCAATGCCATCAAGTTTATACAAATACTCTGCCTCCCCAATATTGGAGGCATGTTGCCGCTTGAAATAGAAAGTATAATTACTCTTACTTCGCGATATGGTTAAACTATCCCTTAACTTATAAACAGAAATTGTTGAATCTTTTATTCCATACTTTGCGTCTGAACATTCAATTTTGTTCAGCATAACTTTTATTGGAGCCACAGTTTTACTAAATTCTTTCATTGATAATTTACAAATGCCACCATTATACCCTATCAACAGTTTTTCTCCGTCAACTAAAAATGACCTGCGATAGAATTCTTTTGTTTTTAAAGTACTAGGTGCAATAACTTTTGTAAGAATAGAATCCGGAGTAAACTGAACTTCTAAAATATCTTTACTACAAGTGAATAAATAAGTACTGTCATTACCAGTTTTAAAAATAGATCGGATTTCTCTGTCAGAATTGGGCAGGATATAATGTTTTTCTGAAATTGTGTCACTCGAGCTATCGACAACAAAAACATGATTCGCATATGCTAGTAATAATTTCCCATTATAACCAGCGGCAAGAGCACATACTCCTATTTTCGATTTGATTTTTGGAATTATTGTGTGCCATAAATATGCTATGTTATCCTTGATGTAGTATAACCTATTGCTCTGAGTAAACCATATTTGCCCATTGTCATCTTCAAATATAGCTTGGGCTCGTATATTATTGCCATTCTCCATTTTTACCATTTGAATTGTTTTTTGTGGAAAAATATGGAATAATTTATTTGATGAAACCCAAATGTTACTCTTTGAATCTTTGAAGAGTATAGTAAACTCTTGATTTTTGAAAGCATTTCCCAATTGCGGGTAAATATCTAATGAGTAAAATTTCTTAGAACCTGTATTAAATAAATATAGTCCGTTAGGATAAACAGAGATTAGTAATTCATCTTTTGAAAACGAGACAACGGAAATTATAGCTCTATTCTCATCAGGGAGATAGCTTTTTATACCCTCATTTTTATTGAAAGAAATTAAGCCCAAATTATCTGTTCCGCACCATAATGTTCCATCTGTCCCTTTAACAATAGAAGAAACACGCGGGCGTGTTTCATATCTGCTCATATTCGGTATTATTTCATTAAAAGAAGATTTTAACGCAACAATTAAACCTTCTTTAGCAGTTCCTAAATACATATTTCCAGTATAGTCTTTAAGTAATGAGGTTATGGATCGGTTTTTAAAATCAACATACCCATCTTGGTCTCCCATATTAAATAGTATTCCACCACTATCAATGGCAAACAAACCATAAGAATCTAATGCAATTAAAATTCGATTGTTCAAGGTGTCTGGAAACACATCCATCACATAGCGCGTAGGCAAATTGCTATTATCTGTTGTGTAGTGTTTTACCAGACTTCCATCCTTAGTAAATACATAAAGACCATTGTAAGTAGAACAATAAACCTTGTCGTTATAAGTAACAATTTTGGATATGTGTCCTCTTATCCCTTTGTAAATTTGCTTTAATCTTCCATTATTTATATCCAGATTAAAAATTCCAAAATTATCAACTCCCAAAATTAGCTCACCTGATGAAAATAAACATATGCTTGATATTTTGCATACTGATGTCCAATTTTCAATTTGAGCCGAAATATCAAACTGATTAACTATTTCTGAGTTATTTGCAACTAATATTTTATTTTTAGTAGATAATATATATCCCTTAGAATACAAACAGCTTGAGGTAAAAGAAACTTCATCATTTAA
>JBFEWU010000228.1:0-7813 GCA_041546215.1 Draconibacterium sp.
AAAAACTATACTTTCTTTCATTCTTCTTGCGTCTACAATTATTATTTGTGCACAAGAATCTCATTCCAAACATAACGAACATAGCCATAAACATGAGCACCAAAAGCATGAGTTAGGAATTTCATTATCACCTGTCTATTTTTTTAAGGAAAAGGAATTAAGTATTGCGACTCATTTGCATTATGTATATAATTTTCCAGCTACAAGATTTGGGATTGGAGTTGGGTATGAAAGAATTTTTGATGAACACAAGCACAATTTCTTGGGAATAGAACTAAATTATCGACCAATTCGTAGTTTGACCCTAAATCTATCTCCTGGTGTAGCATTCGAGGGTGACCATTTTGATGAAAAAGAATTTGCAATGCACTTTGAATCGGTATATGAATTTGAATTTGAATCCTTTCATATTGGTCCGTTATTGGAACTTGCCTACCATCCTGAAGATTTCCACATAAGTTTGGGAATACATATTGGATTGGGATTTTAGAGTTTTAAAAATTAAAATAACAAACTCAACTGACAAGATTTTTATCCTTTTATTGTGAATATATCGCAAATGCGATTTGACAAGAAAAATCATCGAACCAATTCTTACAACAAAGTATTGGATATTTTCTTTAAGGATACCTGTCAGTTATACAAAAAAAACGAGGAAGCTTCTGATAAAAAATCAGCTTCTTCCTCGTTAGTACCCGGGGCGGGAATCGAACCCGCACTCCGTTGCCAGAACTGGATTTTGAATCCAGCGCGTCTACCAATTCCGCCACCCGGGCAAAGTTCCTTTGTGGAAAATTGGACTGCAAAACTAATTATTTCAATGGAATTCGCAAAAACAATTTTTAAAAGTTTTGATTTAAACCGATAATGCCTCTTCTCCCAAACAGAGAAGAGGCATTATATTTTATGATAATTCGCAGTTAATCAGTTCATTATTTCAGGGAATCAAGCCTTCGTACAACCCGTCCGTAGATAATCAAAGCAAGGGCTGAAATTATGGCAATGCCCACAAAGAAATACCAGATGTAATGTGCATTACTTGCTGCAGCTGCCCATTCATCGTGTGTATTGAATAAACGCGGATCGGGACAAAATTTATCAAGAAGTACACCTGACATTACAAAGCCCAGAATCGACGATAAAAACGAGTGTAAATGACTAAATCCCAAATACAAACCCTCTTCTCCTTTGGGTGCCTGTAAGGAGAAATACTCCAGGAAACGAGGAGAAATAAAGGTTTCAGCAAAACCCTGGAAAGCAATTCCAATAACCATCATAAAAGCCACCGGGTGCATTCCAATAACGTTTCCATCGGGCATGAGATTTCCGGCTGCCATAAACAAGGCCGAAACCGGCATGATGAACATGCCAACGGTCATACTATACAATGCGGTCCGTTTGCGCATAAAATGGGTTACCAGTCCTACCGTTGTAAAAACGATTAATGGATTAACATTGGCATACCACGAGGGCGATGCACCTTCTCCGGCCAAACGAAGTACATATTTGGGCATGGTGGCGTACATCTGGTGTTGCACCATCCAAAAACCGGTTATAATGAGTATAAGAACCACCAGGCGCGTATTTGAAATAACGCGTACAAATCCCTCCCAAAGTTCTGCAATTGTTTTTCCTTCCCCATGGTGTTCCTTGCTTTTATACATCAGAAAAACCACGATTAAGCCCAGCAGGGTCATTACCGCCGAGAAATAACTGATCCAGATTAATCCTTCGTTGCCCATGGCTTCACGCAAGGGTTTTACCACCGTTTTTCCCGAAAAAGCGCCAATGTTTACCATGGCATAAAAAATACTGTAACCACGGGCCCGGTTTTCTTTGGTGGTTTCTTTGGCTACAGTTCCCGTAATTACCGACTTAATGAAGGAACCACCCAAAATAATTAATGCCATAACCGGAACCACAGCATAACGATGAGCTGCAGTTTCCAAACCATGAAAGACGGTAGTTTCACCATATTCAACCAGGCCGGCCGACTCAAACATGGTGGGTAAAAATCCCATTCCCGCATAGCCCAGCGTCAGTAAGCCAAAGGCCAGCATCAACGATTTCCGAAAGCCTATTTTATCGGCATAGGCCCCGGCAAAAGTGGGTAACAAGTAGAGTATTGCCGAAAAAGTTCCCGCAATGGTTGCGGCTTCAATATCGCCAAATCCGATTATTCTCGACAAGTAGAGCGTAATCACAATAAACACCCCGTAATAGGCTGCACGCTCAAACAATTCCACCGTATTGGCTACCCAAAAGGCTCTTGGGAAATTCCATGTTTCTTTTCTTTCCATCTTCACTATTCATTAGTTACGGGCGCAAAATTAACAGCTTAATCGGTTTCACAAAATGATCCTATTTTTATAAACATAATCATTTGTGGTTTATGTGGGATTACTTTTTTCTAACTTAGCATTTACCGAAAGAACGTTTTGCAATGCATCGATTGGAAGAAAAAACATTATTCGAAAACATACAAAAGGGTGACGAAGAGGCTTTCGAACTGCTTTTCAAGTCTTATTATGCACATTTGTGTCTATTCGCTTCAAAAATTATTGAGGATGAAATAGCGGCCGAAGAAATTGTACAGGACTATTTTGTGAAATTATGGGAGAAAAAACATCAGCTTTCCATCGAATCCTCCCTGAAAAATTATCTTTTCCGATCGGTGAAAAACCTGTGCCTGAACTTTATTAAGCATAATAATATTAAGGCACAGTACGCCCGCCAGTTTGTTTCCGAAGCCGAAAAAAATAATTTCAGCGATTATTTTATGGAAGTTGACCTGGCAAAAAAGATTGAAGAAAGCATTCAGTCGCTTCCTGAAAAACGCCGTGAGATATTCAGAATGAGCCGGGACGAAGGTTTAAAATACCGTGAAATTGCTGAAATACTAAAAATTTCCATTAAAACCGTTGAAACCCAAATGGGACTGGCTATCAAAACCTTACGAGATAAATTAAAGGATTATAACACCTTCTTGTTTTTTATTTTTGGCTTTAAAGCAAAATAGATTAGGGGTAAATTAATTGTGTAATGTCATTTTAGTGTAATGAAGAAAAAGGAGAACATTGAGAATTTGAATTGGGAATTGCGCGGCAAACATTTGACCGGAGAATGCAGTTCGCAAGAAAAATTGGAGGTGAAGAACTGGTTAAATCAAGCCGATGAAAACCGGGACGAAGTAGAGCTGGATAGATCCATGCTCCATAAAATTGACACGTATTACCAGGCAAAAAAGTTCAATTCGAATGCTGCCTGGCAAAATGTACATACACAAATAAGCCCGTCAAAAGTAAAATCTATTCAGCACCAAAACAGAAGAAAGGAGGCCATTTCACATTTTTACAAATATGCTGCTGTGGTTGTGGTTGCACTTTTACTGGGCTCAATTGGCTATTTTATTGGTTTCAGAAACCAGTCACCGGCGGTATACAGCGAAGTGATAGCAGTTGAAAACCAGGTTTTAAACGAGTATGTTTTACCCGATGGTTCGGTGGTTGCCTTAAACAGCAACTCAAAACTTTTGTTTCCCAAAAAATTTAAGGGCGACATTCGTGAAGTAACCATCATTGGTGAAGCCTTCTTCGATGTAAAACCCAATCCGGAACTGCCCTTTGTTATTAATGCCGGAAACGCACAGGTAAAAGTTTTAGGTACCTCTTTTAACGTGTGCGCATACCCTGAAGATGAAACCGTTGAGGTTATTGTGGAAACAGGTAAAGTGCAGGTAATCAGTAAAAATACCGATTTGCTTGCCGAGAACCGGGAAATAGTTTTAACACCCGGAGAAAAAGGAACGCTTTTTACAGAAAACCATTTGCTGAAGAAAACGTTGAATCAAAATCCGAATTTCCTTGCCTGGAAAACACACGACCTTATTTTTAACAAAGTTCCGTTAAATGAAGTAATCCGATCGTTGGAAAAAGCTTACCACATCGATATTAAAATAACAGAACCAGAGCTGAATGACCTTGTCTACGAGGGTCATTTCGACCAAAAACCGATTGATTTTGTTTTGGATGTAATTCGGCTCACATTTGATTTAGAACTATCGGTTGAAGACAAACACTATGCCTTAAGTAGCCGCACAAATAAACAGTAAAGCCTTAAAGTCATGAAAAATATATTAAATAAAGCAGCTTTGATTATTGTTTTGGCAGCCTTCGCATTGGTACTTGTTCCGAAAACACCCTTTGCACAGGATAAAAAAAGCCAGGCACTTGATCAAAATATCAGCATTTATGCTGAAGATGAACCACTTGAAGATGTAATTGAGAAAATATGTAAATACCTCAACCTCGATTACTCCTACAATTCAAATTTGGTTTCCGACAAAAAAATTAGTTTGAACATTTCCAATAAGCCCATTAAATACGTGCTTGACAAACTAATGAAAGACTTCTATCTTCTTTTTGAAATTGAAGATAACCTGCTGGTGGTACGCGATTATGTGCCCCTGGATAAGAGTATTGATTTTGAACAAAGCACCCGGCAATATTTTGGAAATAACCGTGGCTTTTTATTCGATGATCAGCGCGATAAACGTATTTCAATCAAGTTCAAATCGGCAAGTAACCTGATCATTATTCCGGTTACCATTAACGATTCGGATACCTTGAATTTTATATTGGATACCGGTGTGCGTTTTCCGATTATTACCGAGCTCCCTTTTATTAACAAGCTGAATCTGAACTACATGATGCCTGTTGAAATTAAAGGTTTCGGCGAAGGGAATGACCTTACGGCCTACCGGTCGGGAAGCAATACCATGAAAATTGATGGCTTGACTGCCCGCAACCAGGAAGTACAAATGGTTATCGACGAAAACTTCCAGATCTCGCACATATTGGGCATTCCGGTACACGGTTTAATCGGCTTCAACCTTTTTAAAGATTACGTGGTGGAAATTGATTATTTAAACGAAAAACTCACCTTGCATAAACCGGAATATTACAAGTACCGCGATCGCAAAAAAGACATCATCATGCCTCTGCATTTCGACGGGAACAAACCATTTGTACGTACAACCATTGTAACCGACGAACTAAAAGATGTGCACGTAAAACTTCTCATCGACACCGGTGCAAGCGATGCGCTGTGGCTTTCTGAGAGTTCGGATGAAAACATTAAACTCCCGCAAAAACATATAGAGACATTTTTGGGACGTGGTCTGAGTGGCGATTTATTCGGAACTAAAGGACGCATTGATGGTATTTGGGTTGGACCACTGATTCTGCCAAAACCAATCGTTGCTTTCCCTAATTCTGAATTAATCGATCAGCTAATTTCATCAAATGACAGGAACGGAACCATTGGTGCCGAAATATTACGCCGTTTTCATGTTACAGTAGATTACCGGAACGCCCGCTTAACATTACGACCAACTCATAAAATTAAAGAGGAGTTCAATTATAACATGAGCGGGATGGAAGTTACCAATCCCATGCCTGGATTACCGGTTTATACCATCTCAAATATTCGTGAAAATTCACCCGCATATTTTGCAGGACTACAGGAAAACGACCAGATTCTTGCCATTAACAATAACAACCACAAATCCATTGAATTAAACGATATTAACTTGTTGCTTCAAAGTAAAGAAAACAGGAAAATAAAGGTGAAAGTACTTCGTAACGGAGAAGAATTTAAAACTTCGTTCGAACTGAAAAAAATGTTTTAGTATCCTGCCTGGAATGAGGTATGAGATGAGGCTATTGGGAATAATCGCAGGAAAAATACAGGCGACTGGCAGCGTTCTTTCGTAATTTTTAAGCCGTTTCATGCCGAAAAACCTTAAGAGAACAGATCCTGATCCGTTTGATCAGGTGTGACAAAACAAGGGCATCTGTCTAAATTTTGTTTTATCTTAGGTGTTTAAAGCAAAAACGAACCAACATGTTGTTTAAGTTGCCTTATCTTTTCCGGCTTGTGTTTTTCCTTCTGATTCCTGATATTCAGATTCCTTACCAATAGAAACGCTTCATGCATCTGATAAAAATAGTCATATCAATGGGCATCCTGCTGTTTCCCTTTTTTTTAAAGGGACAACAGCAGGATGGTTCTGTTTTCGAAAGGCGCATTACAATCAACCAGGAAAATCAATCTCTCGATTTTATTTTAGAGCAAATCAGCTGGCAGGCTGGTGTTTATTTCTCATACGACGCATCAATCATCGACTCCCAAATTAAACATTCCATTGAAGCCGAGAATAAATCGCTGTACACGGTTCTGCATCAAATTTTAGATCCCGGGCAATATCAGCTAAAGGAGATGGAAAACCAGGTTATTATTACCAGAAAAAAGAGTACACAAAGGTTTATTACTCCTGAAAATGACAGCATTCAAGCCAGGTATTTTTTCCTGTCCGGGAAGTTGCTTGAAGAAAAGAAAGGGCGCCCGGTACCTTATGCTTCCGTTTCGGTATTTAATAAACCCATTGGTACAATTACCAACACCGACGGCGAATTTATTCTGAAACTGCATCCCGACAATATTCGTGATACAATCATTATTTCGAGCATGGGCTATGCTCAAATCATCGTTCCTGCATACAGACTGCTCGACGAAGATTTATTTATTCTAAAGCCCGTCTCCATTCGAATAAAAGAAGTACGCGTTACCGCAACTTCATCCAAACAACTTCTTAAGAATATCCGGAATAATTTAAGTAAAAACTACAGTTCGCAAACAAAACTAATGACCGCGTTTTACCGTGAAACAGTGCGGCAGGATGGCAGCTATATAAGTGTCTCTGAGGCTCTTATGGAAGTATTAAAATCGCCTTACGTGAACTCTTCCCGCAGCGATCTGGTACGTTTGTTAAAAGGGCGGAAAAGTCCGGATGTACAGCCCTTTAAATGGCTTAATTTTAAATTACAGGGCGGTCCTTTTACCATTACAAAACTCGACGCCGTCCGAACCATGGAAAGTTTTCTGGATGAAGACTACGAAAATCTCTATAATTATGAAATCACCAAATCGGTTTGGTACAATAATTACCCGGTTTACGTGGTAAAATTTCATCCTGTTTCAACCACTTTCTTCCCCTCGTTCGAAGGCGAAATGTATATTCACCGTGAAACCTTTGCTCTGATACATGCCAACTATGGATTAAGTAAAACAGGTTTAAACCAGGCAAAGGATGTAATGATCAAAAAGAAGCCGCACAATGTGAAAGCCCGTCCTTCGTATGTGAATTACGGTGTTACTTACCAGCAATACCAGGGAAAATGGCAACTGGCAACAGCTCAAGCCGAAGTAAAATTCAAAATACGCAGTAAACGCGACAAATTAAATTCTGAATTTCACAGTGTTTCCGATCTACTAATTACCAATATAGAACCGACTGAATTAAAGCGTTTTACCAAAAACGAAAAATTTACCCAACACGATATTTTTGTGGAAGAACTGGGACGATACGATGAAATTTTCTGGGAAAACTACAACATTATTAAACCCAATGAAGACCTTCGAAAAGCCTTTAAAAATACAGTTGCACACTAATTGTGTTGCTTTGAGCGATTTTGCGTAATTTTGTCCCATAAATCGAAATAATGGAACAATACAGCACCAGGCAACATAAAATAGCAAGGCTAATTCAACGCGAAATGGCTGATATTCTTTTAAAAGTAAACAAAACCCGGTTTTCAGGAAAACTAATTAGTGTATCAGTGGTACGCGTGACCAAAGATCTTGGAATTGCTCGTTTTTACTTAAGCATTTTTCCTTCTGAATTTGCGGAGGAAATCTTGAAAAATCTGCAGGCAAACAGCAAACAGCTGAGGGGCGAGCTGGGAAGAAAAGT
>JBFEWU010000269.1:0-6514 GCA_041546215.1 Draconibacterium sp.
AAGACAAAAGAAATTGATTAATGATTATTGTCTATTGATTAATGAACTGACGGAACACTACGATAACAATGACAACCAAAAAGACCGAAGTCCGAAGACCGAAGAAGCTGAAAGCTGAAAGCTCAAAGCTCAGAGGAGGAACGAAGACGAAAGTCCGAAGACCGGAAGACAACTGGAATTTATTAATGGACAGAACAGGATCTTCGACATTCTAATACTCTGATATTCTAACATTCAAGTGTTCTTTGTTCTTTGCTCTTAATCTTAAATCGTCAGAAATAATTACAGGATTTTAAACCAAAAACTAGATAATGAAAAGCAAAATGAAGAAATTTATAATGATAACTGTGCTTGCTGCATTTGTTTTGGGATGCGGTACAGAAACAAAAAAAGAAACAAAAATGGAAGTCAACCAGGAGGTGAAAAGGAAAGCGGATGAGTTTGTCTCGTTTAAATTAACAAGCGATTTAAGCGTGCTTACCCGGAAGGAGAAAGAGATGCTTCCACTGTTATTTGAGGCAGCTAATTTAATGGAGGAGATCTATTGGGTGGAAGCCTTTGGGGATAAAAAGGAACTATGTGAAAAGGACTTGGATGAATACACGCGTAAGTTTATTCAAATCAATTACGGTCCATGGGAAAGATTAAATGCAAATAAATCGTTTTTAACCGAATATAAGGACAAACCGGCAGGGGCGAATTTCTATCCGGTCGATATGACCAGGGAGGAATTTGAATCCTGGAACGATGAAACAAAAACAAGTCTTTATACGCTAATTCGCAGGGGCGAAGACGGGAAGCTGAAATCAATTCCGTACCACGTGGCTTTTGAAACTCAGGTAAAAAAGGCATCGGCATTACTTTTAAAAGCAGCTGCATTAGCCGAAGATGCTGGTCTGAAGAATTATCTAGAAAAACGTGCGGAAGCTCTTTTGACAGATGAATATTTTGAAAGTGATGTGGCCTGGATGGAAATGAAAAACAACACCATTGATTTTATTGTAGGTCCCATTGAAAATTACGAAGACCAGTTATATGGTTACAAAGCAGCACACGAATCTTTTATACTGATTAAAGACAAGGAGTGGAGTGAAAAACTGGTGAAATATGCCGCATTGCTTCCGGGTTTGCAGAAAGCTTTGCCGTGTTTGCAGGAATATAAAAAGGAAACTCCGGGAATGGATTCGGATATGAATGTATATGATGCCATTTATTATGCCGGCGATTGCAATGCCGGAAGTAAAACCATTGCCATTAACCTGCCAAACGATGAAATAGTGCGTGAAACAAAAGGAAGCAGGAAACTTCAGTTAAAAAACTCGATGCAGGCTAAATTCGATAAAATTCTGGTGCCCATTGCCGATTTGTTAATTGCCGAAGATCAACGCAAACACGTTAAATTCGATGCATTTTTCGAAAACACCATGTTTCACGAAGTGGCACATGGTTTAGGATTGGGAAATACAGTCGATCAGAGCACAACAGTACGTGAGGCTTTAAAAGATGCCTACACATCTATCGAAGAGAGTAAAGCTGATATTCTTGGTTTGTGGTGTGTATACCAGCTAAATGAAATGGGAGAACTTGGCGATAAAGAGATGATGGACAACTTTGTAACCTTTATGGCAGGTATTTTCCGTTCGGTACGTTTTGGTGCAGCAAGTGCACACGGCAAAGCCAACATGATGCGTTTTTATTATTTCCAGGAAACCGGTGCTTTTACGCGCGATGAAGCAAGCGGAACCTACCGGATTGAATATGAGAAAATGAAAAAGGCAATGTTCGATCTATCGGAAATTATACTAAAGGTTCAGGGCGACGGCGACTATGATACTGCCAAAGTGATGTTAAAGGAAAAGGGTTTTATCCGCGAAGCACTGCAGGCTGATCTTAACCGAATTAGAGACGCAGGCATACCAAGGGATATCGTGTTTGAGCAGGGAGCAGAAGTTTTAGGGTTATAATGTGGGTTTAACAAGCTGTTAACAACTTTCAGCGATTTTTTTCAGTTATCTTTGCAGCGTGAAACAGGTAAAAAACATATTTATACTGCTTGTGGCGTTGATATTTCTGATTTTATCCACGGGATATGTAATGTTTAAAACCAACTGTTCATGCACAGGGGAAGAGCAAACTACAGTATTTGTCCGGCCTGAAACCTGTGGGGATAATTTTCATACACATCACAATCACAACACCAGGAATGAAGAAGTAGCTTGTTCTTCAGATGATTGTCACGAATGTACAGAACATCCCAAAAGCTGCGGTTGTGAATCGCCTCAGATTTTCTTTTTTAAACTCAAAGACAAGATAATTGATGATGAAATAAACTTTGTTGCCGCAGTTTCTGAGCTTCAGTTGAGTGTTGCTTCAAAGGATTTACTTTACAGTAACTCAGAACCAGTTGCTGGTTTTGAAGTAAGTGATCCATACAGCGATCCTCCTCCCAAAATTACATCATCGCTTGATTTTCTGATATCCATCCGACAACTTAAAATACCTTCATTGGCTTCATAGGGATCTCGCCTTTCGTCCAATTGATTGTGCAATACAAATGAGGTTAAATCATGTAACGATTATTACTCATTTGCACATCGAAATTGACAGGCTTTCACAATTTGTCATCCGACAATTCATCAATTTACATGAAGCAAAATGAAAAGAATTATACTACTATTAACAATACTGTTTCCGCTGACATCCTTGTCGCAAATTATTAATGGCAAGGTTTTTAGCAACGAAGGAGACAGAAAAGAACCTCTTCCCGGGGTAAATATTGTATGGGAAGGGACGAACGAAGGAACTGCGTCGCAATCCGATGGTTCTTTTGAAATAAAGCAACAAAACGGTCAACATATGCTGGTATTCAGTTTTGTTGGCTTTGAATCGAAAACATTACATGTCCAGGAGGCTGAGCCTCTTGAAGTTGTTCTTGATCCCAATCTTGAACTGGACGAAGTCACAGTGGTGAAGAAAAACCGAGGTACATATCTGTCGGTAATCAATCCCATTCAAACCGAAAATATTAGTGGAGCTGAGTTACACAAAGCGGCTTGCTGTAACCTGGCCGAAAGTTTTGAAACAAATCCTTCGGTGGACCTCAGTTACAGTGATGCCGTTACCGGTGCCAAACAAATCAGACTATTGGGGCTTGATGGAACCTATTCCTTATTGCAAATAGAAAATATGCCCAACTTACGTGGTTTGGCAACTACCTTTGGTCTTACATACATCCCGGGCCCCTGGATGGAATCGATACAGGTGTCAAAAGGGGCAGCTTCGGTCTTAAATGGTTATGATGCCATTGCCGGACAAATAAATGCTGAGCTTAAAAAGCCCGATTCTCAGGAAAAGTTATTTCTGAATCTTTACTCCAGTCGCGACGGGCGGTATGAGTTTAATGGCAATGGGAATGTACGTTTAAAAGGTGATACATTGACCACGGGTATTTTTGTGCACGGCCATGATCTGTCGAAGGAAAATGATCATAACGGCGATGGTTTTCTGGATGAACCCATGTCGCGCATGCTGCAAGTGGGTAATCGCTGGAAATACAACAATCAAAGAGGTCTGATGGCACAGGCAGGGCTTAATGTGCTTACTGAGAACCGCATGGGCGGACAGTTGGGGGCTCATCAGGACATGGTCCCATCAACTAATAATCCCTATGGTGTCAGCATCAAAAATGACCGCATTGATGCCTTTTTAAAATCAGGTTTTGTGTGGCCCAACAACAGGACGGCCATCGCCCTGTTGTCGAATTTTTCGTACCACGAAACGGAATCGTATTATGGATTAACCAATTATGATGCCGATGAAACACGCTTCTATGCCAGTGTAGTGTTAACACGTGATTTGGATGAAGCAGGTATTCACTCTTTAAACAGTGGCGCAAGCATGGTTTATGACGATTTTAATGAAGCGTTGTATGGTCAACAGATTCAGCGTACTGAAAAAGTACCTGGAGTTTTCTCGGAATACACGCTTAAGCCTGGTCCGAATTTAACTTTCATGGCGGGCATCCGGGCCGATATCCATAACGAATTCGGAACATTTGTTACGCCGCGTATGCATCTTCGCTATCAATTAAACGAACATTATACCATACGTACAAGCGCCGGTAAAGGATATCGGGCAGCCAATGTTCTATCAGAAAACTCATATATGATGGCCAATGCACGCCCCTTGCAGTGGACTGAAGATGCCGTGCAGGAAGAAGCCTGGAACTACGGATTCGCCTTTATTCAAAACTATCTGGTGGCCGGTCGCGACATGACCATTAACGCCGAACTTTTCCGTACCGATTTTCAGTCGCAGCTGGTGGTCGACCGCGAAACATCTGCCGAATTTATTTTGCTGCTGCCATCAACCGATAAGTCGTACGCCACCAGTTTGCAATTCGATATGCGCTGGCAACCTATTGAAAGACTGGACCTGTTGCTGGCCTATCGATTGAATGACATTAAACAAACCATTGCCGGCGAGCTAAAAGACAAGCCGCTGTCAAGCGATTACAAAGGGCTGATCAACTTAAACTATACAAGCAACCTGAAAAAGTGGATGTTTGACTATACTGTGCAGTTTAATGGCGGTGGCCGCTTACCTGTCGATCCGCGAAACAATGTTAATGTTACCGACCTGCGTTTTTCACCCTATACAGTCATGAATGCCCAAATCACCAAATATCTCAGAAAAGGCAGTGTGTATGTGGGCAGTGAGAATTTAACGAACTTTAAACAGGAGAATCCTATTCAGGGTGCCAACGATCCCTTCGGCCCAAAGTTTAATGCCACCAATGTCTGGGGACCGGTACTCGGCAGGAAAATTTACCTTGGATTACGTTTTAACCTGGATTACGAAGAATAATGAGAAAAATTAGTATTAAACTTAAAAAACAAGACAATTATGCATGGAAATATCTGAGCAGGAAATCTGGAATTCCGGATATTCAGACAACAGAGAATTGATTATGATTAGTGAGAGAAAAGACCGAAGTCCGGAGACGGAAGTCAGAAGACAAAGAAATTGATTAATGATTAGTCAGGATTTTCAGATATTCAGATTGCTGGATTTTTAGACAATCCGATTATAGAATTGATTAGTGATTATTGTCTATTGAATAATTGAGCTGAGAAGAAGACCGAAAACCGGAGACGGAAGACAGAAGAAATTGAATTTTATAACTTAGAATATATACAGATGAAAAAATTGATTTATGTGATGGCAATTGCATTGTTGATGGGGCTTTTTGCCGAAGAAACATTTGCCCAAAAGAAAGAAAACAAAACCGTTTGTTTTAAAAGCAATATGGATTGCGGTGAGTGTGAGAAAACCGTATATGAATACCTGAAGTTTGAAAAAGGTGTGAAAGACCTTAAAGTAGATTATGCATCGAATACTATTATGGTTGAATACAAAGCGGGGAAGAACACCGACGAAAATCTTGCCAGTGCAATCGGGAAAAAAGGCTACAAAGCCGATAAAATTTCTAAAGAGGAATACGAAAAGATTGTCGCTCAAGGTAAAGAACAAGGTCAGGAGCACGAGCAATAGCCAGGCAGAAAAATATGATGCTTACAGTTGCTGCACAAAAGATGCGATGCATAATCTGCTGTGTTACTCAAGTGCTCAGTCTTATCTTATGGCTTGATACCTGATACCTGACCAAGGGTAATGGCTCTTGTATTGATTTGTTATCGTAAGTTCTTTGTTGTAACTTCCTCTTTCTAAAGGACGTAGGATTTTTTGAATAAAGAACGGCTATGATAAGCAAAATATGGTTGGTAACACCTGTGCTTTTATGGTTCTTGGGCTGTAACGAATTAACAGAACCTTGTGCTATAACCCATTTTCAAGCAACAACAGGAGAATGTTTATCGGATAGTACTTATGGTCTGACAATTGACTTTAAGATACAAAACGCAAAAAATGATTTTTTTGACCTCTTTGATCGTGACGGGAATCCACTAGGTTATTATGCTCTGGATAATTTGCCACTTACAATTGAAGATTTTAAACGATCCGGAAAGGACTTCGATTACCTTAAAATATGTATAAACGATCATCCAGATTGTTGTCACGAAGCAGAATTTGAAGCTCCTGATTGTTCCCATAAAAGTTGTATGGTGAGAGAGCTCTCGCTTGATCCCGGAGAATGTAATGGAGAGAACAGGTATAATCTGCACTTGGATTTTGAATACAGCAATGCCGGTAACGATTTTTTCGATGTTCTTGGTCGCGAAGGCAAGTTAATTGGAACCTATAAACTAAGTGATCTTCCGGTAAACATCGAAAACTTTGAGGGCAGCGGAAACGAATACGATTACATAAAAGTTTGTATAAACGACAATGCTGAATGCTGTAAGGTAGCGGAGTTTAAAGCTCCCCAATGCCACACTGAGGCTTGCGAAATTGGAGAGCTCTCGCTTGATCCCGGAGAATGTAATGGAGAGAACAGGTATAATCTGCACTTGGATTTTGAATACAGCAATGCCGGTAACGATTTTTTCGATGT
>JBFEWU010000026.1:0-23199 GCA_041546215.1 Draconibacterium sp.
TTTGTTCAAAAATTCAGCTGAACCGTGATCCCTAATCCTGTATCCCTCATACCGTTTAACCACCGTTTCCATTAATCAATAATCAATAATCAATTTCTTCGGTCTTCGGACTTCGGACTTCGGTCTTTTCCGTTGTCATTGTTGTCTGAAGATCCGAAAATCTGAAGATCTAAAAATCCTGATAAATCAATAGCCAATAATCATTAATCAATTTCTTCCGTCTTTGGTCTTCGGTCTTTTTACAGGCATGTTTAATATTACCTAATAATTAAGGCAATGCTATGTGCATAAAAGCGTTCTTGTTTTCATGTTTTTAAATTATATTTGCACACTCAATTAAAAGGGAATAATGAGGATTATTTTTCTGTTTTTGGTTTTTTTATTATGCGGCAATTTACTTTTTGCACAGGATATTTTCTCTGAAGAATTACCTGCAGATTCAACACGAATTAACATTTTAGAGGAGTTGGAAGTAAATCGTGATCCACGCCTGGACAAAATGTTAAAGTGGCACATTGAAAAGAATAAAAAAATGGAGGGGATGAGTGGGTACAGGGTTGAAATTTTCTTTAGCTCGAAAATGGACGCAAAAGAGCAGGCCCTTACCATGAAAGCCGATTTTTTGTCGAAATACCCCGAACATGCAGTTCATGTAAGGTTTATGGCTCCGAATTTTAGAGTTCGTGTTGGTGATTTCAGGACAAAAAACAGTGCATGGAAATTGTACAAAACAATTCAAAATGACTATCCGGCAGCTTTTATTGTTCCGGATGTAATAGATTTTCCACTGCTGAAACAAAATTAATATGAGTGACCAGATTAAGCACGAGTGTGGCATTGCTTTAATTCGATTATTAAAACCGCTTTCATATTACCATGAAAAGTACGGCACGTGGAAATACGGGCTTAACAAGTTGTACCTTCTTATGGAGAAACAACACAACCGGGGGCAGGATGGAGCCGGTGTTTGTTGTGTAAAAAGCGACCTGAAACCGGGAACTCCATACATAAGCCGCTTTCGATCGGTGGAGCAAAATCCGATAAAGGATATCTTTGATAAAGTGAACAAGCCGCTAAAAAAGGCAAAACGTCACGATTTCGATATTAAGGACCCGGAATGGGCAGAAAATAACTACCCCTTTGCGGGTTCCTTGTATTTGGGGCATCTGCGTTATGGTACTTTTGGCAAAAACAGCATCGATTTTGCGCATCCTGTAATGCGCCAGAATAACTGGAAATCGAGAAATCTTGTTTTAGCCGGCAATTTTAACCTTACCAATACCGACGAACTTTTCGATGTTTTAGTGGGTTTGGGTCAGCATCCCAAAGCGTATACCGATACGGTTACGGCCCTGGAAAAAGTAGGGCATTTCCTCGATGAAGAAAATCAATTGCTGTTCAGAAAGTATAAAAACGAAGGAAGAAGAAACGATGAAATATCGCCATTAATTGAAAAGAATCTCGATATTCAGAATATACTGGAACGTGCTTCGAAAGACTGGGATGGTGGTTATGCCATGGCAGGCTTAATCGGGCATGGCGATGCCTTTGTGGTTCGCGATCCGTGGGGAATTCGACCTGCTCATTATTATTATGATGACGAAATTGTTGTAGTCGCTTCTGAGCGTCCGGTTATCCAGACAGTTATGGATGTTCATCATGATGCAGTGAAAGAAATTGAACCGGGTGAGGCAATAATCATTAAAAAAGATGGTGACATCAGCAAGAATATGATTCGTGTGCCACACAAAAGAACATCTTGTTCATTCGAACGAATTTATTTCTCGCGGGGCAGCGATAAGGGTATATACGAAGAGCGTAAAGAATTAGGCCGTTTACTCGCGCCAATTGTGCTGGAAGCTGTGGATTTTGATTATGTAAACACGGTATTCTCCTATATCCCAAATACTGCAGAAACGGCATTCTATGGGATGGTGGAAGGTATTAAGCATGAGTTGGTAGATTGGAAAATCGACCAGATACAGAAAAAAAATGGGTCCTTAACTGATGCTGAGATAAAAAGGATTATTTCGTTTGAGCCACGCATTGAAAAGATTGCCATTAAAGATGTTAAGCTACGTACTTTTATTGCCGATGATGCAAGTCGCGACGATTTGGTGGCGCATGTGTACGACGTAACATACGGGGTGATTAGAAACCAGGAAGACACCCTGGTAATCATCGACGATTCCATTGTGCGTGGAACTACTCTTAAGAATAGTATTTTAAAGATTTTAGATCGTTTGAAACCCAAAAAAATAATTGTCGTTTCGTCGGCACCGCAAATTCGTTACCCCGACTGTTATGGAATTGATATGGCACGTCTGGATAAATTTATTGCTTTTAACGCAGCCATCGAATTATTGAAAGATTGCGGTAAAGAAAACATTATTCAGGAGGTTTATCGAAAATGTAAAGACCAGGAAAATTTGCCAAAGGAGGAGATGGTAAATTATGTCCGTGAAATTTATAAACCATTTACAGCCGAACAGGTTTCTGCTAAAATTGCCGAATTGCTAAAACCTGAGGATTGCCAGGCGGAAGTTGAAATTGTTTATCAATCCATTGAGAACCTTCATAAAGCTTGTCCGAACGATTTGGGTGACTGGTATTTTACCGGAAACTATCCAACGCCGGGAGGAAACCGTGTGGTGAATGGATCGTTTATAAACTTTGTGGAAGGGAAAGACGAAAGGGCTTATTAATCTTACGATAAAAATTCGTTAAGGGGAAAGCCGGTTGTGGAATGGATCTATATCTAAACAAAGAACAAAGAGCAAAGAACAAAGAACAAGGAATAAGATGACAGATTAATCAGCGATTGTCATATCTTTTTCTGCCGTCTGCTGTATTCCGTCTTCCAGCCAGTTTCCAGTCTGTTCTTAAGCCTTCTTGTTTCCAATGCGTTTTAAGTTTGTTGATTTACTCTCTGACTCGCAGGCAGTGGCTTTTGGTCTGTCACCGCTGGTCGAAATAACTCTCATAGCCGTTAGTTGACAGGCGGTGTCAATTTTCAAGGCTCCAGAAACGAAAGGGAATGTATTTTAGAGAGTTTCCAATTAAAACGGTTGGACTATTGTACCTCCGGCCATTCGCTGTCTTCTTCCTTCCCTTTTATATATGTTTCAATGTGCCGGTCAACCTTGGCGTTGTAAATATCTTTGATGGTAAGAATAATTCCGGTTTCAAGAACATTGCCAAATTTCTCGTTGTTAATGGTTCCAAATGTTTTCATCGACGGCGATAGATTCATGTAGGCATTAACCAGGGGGGGTATGTTCTCGCCAAATATTCTTACGTTTTGAACCAGAATTTTATAGTCTTCGTTGTAGTTCTCCCCAATAAAAAGCTTCTTCATCGCCTCTTGGTCAATGTCAAATTCAACTGGGTTTCTTGGGTAAACCAGGTTTTCTTTGTCTCTAAAATATTTCAGAAAGAAGTACTGAATCAGGTTTCGTGCTTCGTTATGGAAGTGCTCGTACATCGTAATTTTTCCGAAAAAATATTTCATTTCGGGATGATCTACAGTGAGTGCGCCAAGTCCGTCCCACAAATTGTCCAGGGCAAAAAGTGCCTTCGCTCCTGCTTTGCTCGATTGGTAGGCTGGTTGTACAAACGAACGGCCCAGCTCAAGCGTGTATGGCAGGTAGTTGTCAACAAAATCTTTTGAAAAATGGAAAACGCGGGATGTAGCCATCATTGGTACGCCGTTTTCATCTTTGGGTGCTTCAGCACAGAGCATATACCGGTATCCCCCCAGAATTTCTCTGGCATCGGGATCCCAAACAATTAGTTGTTTATATGGATTTTTTTGCGTGTCGTAATTGTCAATGTCTGTTTCTTTCCCGGTTCCTCCTCCGGCTTCACGGAAAGTAATTTCTCTTAACCTGCCCAGTTCGTGCATAATCGCCGGAGAATCGTGTGCGGTAACGATATAGATTTCATTGCCACCTTTGTTTGTTTTTCTAAGGAGTTTCTCCGGTGTAAGTTCAGCGTAAATTTCTTCCCGTGGGATAGGTTTTATAATGTCTTTCATCTGTTTATAATTTTTATTTTTATGGTAACAGATGCGCCAATGGCATCGTTACGCGGGAACTCCCATAATTATAATCATTCGCCTATGTGTGATCCGCCAGTTGGCGAACTCATGGTCGTTTCATTTACGATCTTTAGAAAAATTGAATACAAAATTAAAAAAATCCAGCTAAAGCCAGCTGTGTGAGACGCTTTAATTTCACGAACTTAGTTTTTCCGGCAAATTATATACTTGTTCTTTTGTCCAATGTGCCCATTCCTGATGTGTTTTGGATTTATTGTAGGTTTCATATGGGATTGGTTTTCCAAAATATAAATGTATGTCAGAGTTTCTGTGTTTCATAGTCTCATCAACGAGAAAGAACATTTCCAGGTTCCATTTTATCCGTAAGAATTTTCTGATTTTTGCGATCCAATAAAACCGGTTGGTGTTTCTGCCGCTTATGAAAACCGGGATAACATGGCGTTTGTGTTGTATCGCTTTTTGAATAAAATGCTTTTTCCATTCCAGGTCTACAATTTTGCCTTTAATTTTTCGGCTTGCCAGGCCCGACGGGAAAATCAGTATTTGATTGTCCGATTCGTAGGCTTCATGAAGCGCTTTAGCCACTTGTCGTCCATGTCCGCCATGTTTGTTTACGGGAACAAAAACTGAATTTAAATTCGGAACATTCATCAATATGTCATTGGCTAAAAACTTTATTCCGCCCAGTCGCTCCTCCACATTTTTCATGAGCAGCATAGAATCGAAACCTCCAAGCGGATGATTGCTTGCAAATATGAATCTTCCGGTCTTGGGAATGTTCTCAAGGCCATGTGCAAACGCCCGAATGTTAAAGTCCTGAACTGCTTTGTCTACAAACTCGATGCCCTTTAAGTGTCCGTTTCTTTTAAGAAAATCATTAATGTAGTCGAGATGCAGCATTCGTGTAAAATAGTTGAACACAAAATTTGGGACAAGTTTAGCCATTCCCGGGCTTTTTTGCTCAAAAACCTCTTTAATGACAATAGGTCTGTAAGATACTTCGTGTTTTTGTTCCGTCATCTCAAATCGATTTTAAAGCAATTAACTAAAAATTGCTCAATCCTAAAAATCGAAGTTAAAATCTGTTTGCCAAATGTAAATTATAATTAAAAAAGATTAAGAGCTTGTCTATTTATTTTTTTGAGTTATTAACGACTGTTAAGTGCTCTGGGCTGAGTGTGTTTGGTGCTGATAATTAGTAAGTTGACGTATTTTATTAACAGTTCATGGCTGGTTTTCAACATTCTACCATTCGTTTATCAACAAAAGAGTGTCTTTTTATGGTGGAATGATATGGAATAGAGTGGAATAAAATGGAATAAAATTGTATTTTTACAGTTAATAAAAAGACAATTAGCTTTTAATGGCACTTTTCGCAGGAATACATAAGGCAACCATCGACGATAAAGGACGAGTCGTTCTTCCTTCGGCTTTTAAGAAGGCCCTGGGTGTGATGAAGGTTGATCAGGTGATCCTGGAAAAGAATCGTCTGGGGAAATGTCTGGATATTCATCCGGTGGAGACATGGGAGAAAAAAGTGGAAGCTTTTCAATCAAAATTGCGCCCCAATACAAATCCAAAACATTACGAAATGCTCAGAAAGTTCTACCGGAATTTTACCCAGGTAGGTTTGGCAGCAAATGGCAGGATCAATATTCCCGATGGATTTTTGGAGTATGCCGACTTAAAAGACAAGGTTACTTTCCTTGGTATGGGGGCTTCAATTAGTCTGAGTGCCGGAGCAGCATTTGATCATGAAGAAATTTCGGATGATGACTACCTGGACATGTTACGTGAATTTGACGAGTAGGGAGGATTATGACACAAGTATATCACATACCGGTTTTGGCAGAGGAAAGCGTTTTGGGCTTAAATCTTCAGCCCGATCATGATGTTGTTGATGCAACTTATGGTGGTGGAGGTCATTCGCGGCTGATTCTTGACCATTTGAGCACTGGCAGGCTTTTTGCCTTCGACCAGGATG
Source organism: Draconibacterium sp. (assembly GCA_041546215.1). GTDB lineage: Bacteria > Bacteroidota > Bacteroidia > Bacteroidales > Prolixibacteraceae > Draconibacterium. The sequence continues at coordinate 6,045 of JBFEWU010000026.1, forward strand.
AGGATGCTGCCGGGAATGCCATAGAGGATGACCGGCTTTTTTTTATTCGACATAATTTCCGTTACGCAAAAAATTTCCTTCGTCACTACAATGTTCAGCAGGTTAACGGTGTCTTTGCTGACCTGGGTGTTTCATCGCATGATTTCGACGTTGCCGAGCGCGGTTTTTCATTTCGTTTTGACGGGAACCTGGACATGCGAATGAATCAGGATGCAAATGTTGATGCAGCCAGTATTGTAAACGAATATTCAGAAGACCAGCTGAGAACGATATTTAGGATGTTCGGTGAAATAAAAAATGCGGGACGCTTGGCGTCAGAAATAGTTAAAGCCAGAAATAATCGCGTTATCAAAACCACTACCCAGCTCAAAGAAATTGCCTCAACATGCTCGCCCAGGGCAATCGAAAACAAATACCTGGCACAGGTTTTTCAAGCGCTGAGAATTGAGGTTAACGAGGAAATGGAAGTACTGCGTGAGTTTTTGGAAGCATCGCTTGATTTGTTGAAGCCGGGTGGCAGACTGGTGGTAATTACCTATCATAGTCTGGAAGATCGCATTTGTAAAAACTTTATGCGTGCGGGTAATTTCGAAGGCAAAGTTGACAAGGATTTCTATGGGAACATTACTTCTCCGTTCAAATTGATTAATCGAAAGGTAATTGTTCCCGGAAAGGAAGAATTGCAAACCAATACACGTTCGCGAAGCGCAAAACTAAGAATAGCTGAAAAATTATAATGGCAAAACAGAATAAAAATACAAGCAAAGTGCCTGGTGTGAAATCGTTTATTGGGGGTACCATTTTAACCGATGAGCGAATTACGCGTCAGTTGCCGTTTATCTTGTTTTTGGCATTTCTCGGGATACTGGTCATTACCAATCGCAACTGGTCGGAGCGTACCATTCGCGAGATAGAAGTTTTGCAGGGCGAACTGGATGAACTGCGTTCGGAATCGATTACCATGTCGGCGAAATTAATGGATGCCAGCCGCCCGTCGGAAGTGGCAAAAAAGGTGGAAGAGGCAGAACTTGGGTTGCAAGAGCCTATGCGCCCTCCGCAGAGATTAATTATTGAAGAAGAAAAATAGAAGTGGGAATAAGAAAAACCATATTGTCGCGTATTGCATTGGTATATTTCGTACTGGTTGTGTTCGGAATAGTGGTGGTTGCAAAGGTTTTTTCGGTGCAGCAGATCAATAATGACCGATGGCAGAAGATAGAAGACAATTTAAGCAATAACACCCTTATTGTTCCTCCGGTTCGCGGAACCATTTGTGCCGATGACGGAAGTGTTTTGGCCACCTCCGTTCCCGGCTATAAGATTAGGATTGACTTAGCTGCCGAGGGGGTAAAGCGTATTTTTCATGAGGAGTGTGATTCGCTTGCTTATTATTTATCGGCATTTTACAGAGATGCATCGCAAAAATCTTATGCCCGCAAATTGCGTTCGGCATACAATACTGGCAATCGCGGATTGTTGCTTACTCCTCACAAAATCGATTACAACCAACTTCAGGAATTCAAAAAATTCCCCATTCTTCGCCGCGGGCGTTTTGGCGGCGGGATGATTATCGAACAGGAGAATAAACGAATAAATCCACTGGGCATTTTAGCTGCCCGAACCATTGGGACTATGAACAAGGCAGGTGCCTTAACTCCTGTACCAATTGGGCATAATGGTTTGGAGCGTGCCTACGAAATGTATTTGCGTGGTGAAGACGGAATTAGTTATAAGCAAAACATTTCGGGGCGATGGATTACCCGAACTGAAATTGAGCCACAAAATGGCATGGACATCATTACGACCATTGATGTGAAAATGCAGGACATTGCCGAAAGTGCCCTGTTAAAACAGGCTGAAATAGAGAATCCGGATTGGGCTACTGCCGTTTTAATGGAGGTTAAAACCGGTGAAATTAAGGCCATCGCAAATTTGGGGAAAACAAAAGATGGTTTTAGCGAAAAATATAATTATGCATTTGGTTACCGAGGTTGTTATGAGCCCGGATCAACCTTTAAACTGGTTTCGTTAATGGTTGCCCTGGAAGATGGTGTTGTGGATACCAGCGATGTGTTCGATACGGGAAATGGATTTTGGGCTGCTGAAAAAATCTATGACGATCATGCTTGTGGAAAAGTAAATGTGAAACAAATTCTGGAGAAATCGTCGAATATTGGAACGGCAAAAGTTATTCTCACCCATTATAAAAGCCATCCAAAAGATTATGTCGACCGAATTTACAGTTTTGGCATTCACAAGCCGCTTGGTTTGGAATTGCCGGGCGAAGGTCAGCCTTATATCAAGTATCCCGGAAATTCCGACTGGTGGGGAACTACACTTGGCCGGATGTCGTACGGCTACGATTTACGTTTAACACCCCTGCAGATTTTGAATTTTTACAATGCGGTCGCCAACGACGGGAGAATGGTAAAGCCGCAGTTGGTAAAGGAGATTCGCAATGGTGGTGCTTTGGTAAAGAGATACCAGACCGAGTACATAAATCCAATGATAGCCTCAAAAGAAACCATTGGAAAGGCACAGGCCATGTTGCATGGTGTTTGCCAGCATGGTACCGGACGCGGTATGCAGGGTAAACACTTCGAGGTGGCCGGTAAAACAGGAACTGCGCGAGTTGCCCGCGAAGATGGAAAGGGTTACGAAGAAGGAGCTTATTATGCTTCGTTTGTTGGCTATTTTCCGGCAGATAATCCCAGGTATTCGTTGATTGTAACCATTAAAAAGCCACGAAAAACAAAATACGGAGCCTCCGCAGCCGGACCGGTTTTTAAGGAGATTTCGGAGAAGGTTTATGCGAGCCAGATCATGATTGGAAATAAAAAGGAGGATGAAAGCGAAAAGGATGCCATGCCCGCCATAAAGTATGGACAATCGGATGATATACTGGCATTGGCGGATGAACTGAATTTGGAGAATATACAGGGCAAGCCCGAAACAAAAATAGCAGCGGTTTCGGTGGCCGATAGTTTGGTGATTCTAAGCGAAAAAGAATTTGCGGCAGGTACGGTCCCCGATGTCCGGGGGATGGGTGCCAGTAACGCAATATACCTGATGGAAAATGCAGGACTGCAAGTGAAGGTAAAGGGTGTGGGAAAAGTAAAACAACAATCGTTACGACCCGGTGTAAAATATAGCCGGGGGCAAACGGTGAATTTGTCTTTAAATTAAAATGGAACTAAAGGAATTATTGGGAAATATAGGATTTGTTGAATTGAAAGGTTCGGCTGAAAAAACGATTCGTGGAATTCAATTTGATTCCAGGAAAGTGCAGGCTGATTCGCTTTTTGTGGCACAGCGCGGGCTTCATGCCGATGGGCATAAGTTTATTGGTAAGGCCATTGAATTAGGTGCTACTGTTGTTGTTTGCGAAGAAATTCCTGATGCCAGGCCTGCCGGGATTACCTTTGTGAAGGTTGAAGATTCGAATCAGATTCTGGGTGAATTGGCAGCCGCCTATTTCGATTTCCCTTCCAAAAAAATGAAAGTGGTAGGCATTACCGGTACCAACGGAAAAACCAGTATTGCGACTTTATTGCACAAACTCTTTTTGCAGCAGGGTTACAATGTGGGTTTGATTTCAACCATTTCGTATAAGATAAACGATCGCGAAGAAACCGCCTCGCATACAACGCCTAATGCCCTGAAAGTTCAGGAACTTTTAGCAGAGATGGCCGAAGAGGGTTGCGAATTCTGCTTTATGGAAGTGAGTTCGCATGCGGTTCATCAAAAGCGAATTGCCGGAATTGAGTATGCCGGTGGAGTTTTTACCAACATTACACACGACCACCTGGATTATCACCAGACCTTTGCCGAATATATAAAAGCCAAAAAAGGATTTTTTGATGTTTTGGGAAAAGATGCGTTTGCCATCACCAATCTGGACGATAAAAATGGACTGCTTATGCTGCAAAATACCAGGGCCCGGAAATTAAGCTACTCCAATCGCTCGATGGCTGATTTCCGATGTAAAGTTCTGGAAAGTCATTTCGACGGAATGCTGCTGAATATCGACGGGCAGGAAACCTGGACGCGATTTGTGGGGCTGTTTAACGCTTCAAACCTGTTGGCCGTTTATGCAACGGCCATTCAACTGGGGCAGAATAAAGATGAGGTACTGGCGGTAATCAGCAATCTTCAGCCAGTGAGGGGCAGGTTTGAAACCATTCGCAGCCTGGATGGAAAGTATGCCATCGTAGATTATGCCCACACCCCCGATGCCTTGAAAAACGTATTGCTTGCCATTTCCGAAATAAGAACACGAAACGAGCAGGTAATTACAGTGGTTGGCGCAGGTGGCGACCGCGATAAGAGCAAGCGCCCCCAAATGGCAAAAGAAGCCTGTCTTGCCAGCGACAAGGTAATTCTTACTTCGGATAATCCCCGAACTGAAAATCCCCTGGAGATTTTAAAAGATATGGAGGCAGGTGTTGAGCCTCAATACAAAAATAAAGCGGTGACCATTGAAAGCCGGCGCGATGCCATAAAAACGGCTGTGATGCTGGCGCAGCCCGGCGATATTATTCTGATTGCCGGGAAAGGGCACGAAAATTACCAGGAGATAAATGGGGTGAAACACCACTTCGACGATAAGGAAGAGATTAAAAGTTGTTTTGGACTTGAAGATTAAAAACTAAACTATGTTTTACTGGCTTTATGAAATATTAGCAGAATACGACATTCCGGGTATCGGAATGCTTCCCGGTATTTCCTTCCGTTCGGCAGCGGCAATTATTCTTTCACTTTTTATTACCACTGTTTTTGGTAAGAAAATGATCCGGATTTTGCAACGCAAACAAATTGGCGACGAGGTACGCGATTTGGGTTTGGAGGGACAGATGCAAAAGCAGGGAACACCAACCATGGGGGGAATTATTATTCTTATGGCAATTATAATCCCGACATTGCTTTTTGCACAGCTCGATAATATTTACATTTTATTAATGCTTATAACCACAGCATTTTTAGGATTAATCGGTTTTATCGACGACTACATAAAAGTTTTCCTCAAAAACAAAAAAGGATTAGCGGGAAAGTTTAAAATTCTGGGACAAGTGAGTTTAGGGATTTTTGTGGCTGCGGCACTTTTTATCAGCGATGATGTGAAAGTTCGTGAGCATGTAAAGGCTGAAAATGGTACAAATATGACGGTAAGGGCCACCAATCCTGCAACCGGAGAAATTGTAACCGACTTTGTGACGGAAGACGTGAAGTCAACAAAAACTACCATCCCTTTTATTAAATCCAATGAGTTTGATTACGAGTGGTTGGTTGGGTTTACGGGTGAAGCATCGGCCTGGTTGAAATGGGTGGTTTATGCACTGGCTATTATTCTGATCATAACTGCTGTTTCAAATGCAGCAAACCTAACCGACGGAATCGATGGCCTGGCAACAGGGACCTCGGCAATTAGCGGGGCTACCCTGGGAATTCTGGCATACGTAAGTGGTAACATTATTTACGCCGATTACCTGAATATTATGTACATACCAAACATTGGTGAATTAACGGTATTTATTGCCGCTTTTATCGGAGCAACCGTTGGTTTCCTGTGGTACAATTCTTTCCCGGCACAAGTGTTTATGGGCGACACCGGAAGTTTGGCACTGGGAGGGATTCTGGCTGTGTTTGCCATTATCATTCGAAAAGAAATTTTAATACCACTCTTGTGTGGCATATTTCTCATTGAAAATCTTTCGGTAATGATTCAGGTGAGTTGGTTTAAATACACAAAACGCAAGTATGGTGAAGGACGCCGGGTGTTTTTAATGAGTCCGATTCACCATCATTTTCAGAAAAAAGGATTCCCGGAACCGAAGATTGTAACCCGGTTTTGGATTGTAGGAATTATCCTGGCGGTGGTAACGATTGTAACCTTAAAAATTCGCTAGTGAAGGGATTGATAGCCATATTGGGAGCAGGCGAAAGCGGGGTTGGAGCAGCCATTCTTGCACGAAAAAAAGGATATGGCATTTTTGTTTCCGACCGGGGTAAAATAAAAGAAAAATACAAGAACGTTCTTTCAAATTATGATATCGATTTTGAAGAAGAGAAGCACAGTGAGGAAAAAATATTAAGTGCCGAACTGGTAGTGAAGAGCCCGGGTATTCCCGAAGCTACTCCGCTTGTTGTTAAGCTGAAAGAAAAAGGTATTCCTGTAATTTCCGAGATTGAATTCGGAGGCCGGTTTACCTCGGCAAAAACAATTTGTATTACCGGAAGTAATGGAAAAACAACCACTACGCTGCTTACTCATCATATTCTGAAAAATGCGGGATTAAATGTGGGTCTGGCCGGAAATGTTGGTAAAAGTTTTGCCTGGCAGGTGGCTGAAGGAGATCATGATATTTACGTCATTGAATTGAGTAGTTTTCAATTGGATGGCATGTACGAATTTAGAGCTGATGTGGCCGTACTATTAAATATTACGCCTGACCACCTTGACCGGTACGGTTACGATATGCAAAACTACACCGACTCCAAATTCAGGATTCTTCAAAATCAAACAAACAAGGATTACTTCATTTACTGCGACGACGATGAAGTAATTAAGAGTGAATTAAATAAGAGAGAAATTGCACCTGTTCAAATTCCTTTTGGGTTAGGAATGGCAGCCGATCCGGGAGCAGGAGTACAAGAAAATCGGATAATTATAAATTTTCATCAAAACCAATTTAGCATGTCTATTCTGGATTTATCACTACAGGGGAAACACAACACGTACAACAGCATGGCAGCAGGAATTGCAAGCATGGTGTTTAAGATTAAGGATGAGCAATTGAGAGAGAGCATGTCGGATTTTACCGGTGTTGAACATCGTTTGGAGCGCTTCCTTAAGGTGCACGGAATTGAGTTTGTAAATGATTCGAAAGCAACCAACGTAAATTCGACCTGGTATGCTTTGGAAAGCGTTCATAAACCGGTTGTTTGGATTGCAGGAGGAGTTGACAAGGGAAATGACTACTCGATGTTACAGGGACTTGTGAGCAACAAGGTAAAGGCTATTGTCTGCCTGGGGAAAAACAATGCAAAATTGCACGAAGCATTTGACGATTCGGTTGCCGATATTGTGGATGCCTCAAGTATGGAAGAAGCTGTCAAGGCAGCCTATTATCTGGCGCGCAATGGTGACACCGTTCTGCTTTCGCCGGCTTGTGCAAGCTTTGATTTGTTTGAAAATTATGAAGATCGTGGAAATCAATTTAAACAAGAGGTAAGGAATTTGTAATGGATCAATCCATAGCGAAAATATTTAAAGGCGACCGTGTGGTATGGATGGTGCTGATGTTGCTGTCGCTGCTTTCGTTGTTAATTGTTTACAGCGCAACGGGTGCTTTGGCCTACCGCGTTGCTTCCGGGAACACCTTAAAATACCTGGTTCGGCAGGTGGGATTTTTATCCGGTGGTATTGGTGTCATTTTGGTTATGGTAAACTGGCTGCCGGTTAAGCTTTATTCAAAACTTGCCTTTTGGATGGTATGGGCGAGTATTGGTTTTCTGGCATTTGCTTTTCTGATGCGCGGTACACAATTCGTCTCCACGAGCGGCCGTACGCTTAACTTTTTTGGAATAACATTTCAGCCCGCTGAGCTGGCAAAAATATCGCTGGTTTTATATGCGGCAAAAGTGCTGGGCAAAAGGCAGAAAACCAAGCAAGACCTTTGGGATGCATTTAAGCGAATAATGTTTTTTACCGTGCTTGTTTGCGGTCTTATTTTCATATCCGATTTCTCGACATCTGCATTGCTTTTTGCAACCATTATGACCATGATGTTTGCCGGGCGCATACCTCTAAAATATTTATTCTCGGTGGTGGCTGCCGGTATTGCTTTGATCGTTATCATTTACTTAACTGCCGATATTTTGCCATCAGGTTTCGGACGTGTACAAACCATGAAAGGGCGAATTGAACGGTTTGCAAACGGCGATCCTGGTTCAGAGCAGGGAATAACACAGGCCGATTACGCCAAACTGGCCATTTATTCGGGTGGCATTTTCGGGAAAGGTCCGGGGCATTCCGATGTGGCCAACTACATGGCAGCAGCATACAACGATTTTATTTTTGCAATTATCGTTGAAGAGTATGGCCTGATAGGTGGAACAATTGTGATTTTACTTTTCCTGATATTCTTTTTCAGGGGAGTAATCATTGTTCGTCGGGCAACACGCACATTCCCGGCATTCATGGTAATCGGATTAACACTGGTCTTAACCTTTCAGGCCATGATAAATATTGGCGTTTCCAGTGGTGCTTTGCCGGTTACAGGGCAGCCTTTACCCTGGATAAGCCTGGGTGGAACATCCTTGCTTTTTACCTCGGTGGCCTTTGGTTTGATTTTGAGCGTGAGTCATCAAAACCAAAAGAACCGTGAGGTAGAGGCGCAGCCATTGATAATAAAAGCACCCGATGAAGATTACGAGATTGAAAATGAAGAAACGAACTAGAAAATATTTTACAGCGATATTGATTATCCGTTAGTAGACGGGCCAGGAAGTTTTACGAGTTGCCTTGATGAATAAGCAGATAAAAGGAATGAAAAAGATAAATAAGGTGATATTAAGTGGAGGTGGAACCGGGGGACATATTTTCCCGGCACTGGCAATTGCAAACGAAATTAAAAAGCGGAATCCCGGCGTTGACATTTTGTTTGTGGGTGCCTTGGGGCGCATGGAGATGGAGAAAGTTCCGGCGGCTGGTTATAATATTATTGGCTTACCCGTTATGGGTTTCCCCCGAAAACCCAGCCTGAAAATGCTTACGTTCTTTAAAAAATTGATGCAAAGTTCGAAGATGGCTAAAAAGATCGTAAAAGATTTTCAACCTGAAATTGCCATCGGTGTTGGTGGTTATGCAAGTGGCCCGCTTTTAAGAGCAGCTGCAAAAAGAAAGGTCCCCTGTTTAATTCAGGAGCAAAATTCGTATGCCGGAATAACCAATAAATTATTGAGTAAAAAGGTAGGTTCAATATGTGTGGCCTACGATGAAATGGACAAGTTCTTCCCGGCTGATAAAATTGTTTTCACAGGAAATCCGGTTCGTGAGAACCTGATTCAAAATGTCAATAAAAAAGAGGCATTGAAATATTTTGATCTCAACGAAAAGGATAAAGTAATTTTAGTTGTTGGTGGTAGTTTAGGGGCACGATCAATAAATAATTGCGTGCTGAAACATATTAAAGAGATTGAGGTTTCCGGCATAAAAGTAGTATGGCAAACGGGTGCGGTTTATTACGATCGAATTCAGGATGAACTGAGGGAATATAAACCCGAAAACCTGCAAATCCATAAGTTTATTACCCGTATGGATCTGGCCTACGAAATTGCCGACCTGGTAATATCGAGAGCCGGGGCGGGAACAATTTCAGAATTGTGTTTGGTTGGAAAGGCATCGGTTTTAGTGCCATCACCCAATGTGTCGGAAGACCACCAGACAAAGAATGCGATGGCCCTGGTAAAAAAAGATGCTGCGTTAATGGTTCGCGATACAGAAATAGATGTAAAGTTATTTCCACTTGCTTTTAAGGTGGTGCATGATGCGAAGCGCTGCCAGGCCTTTTCAGAAAAAATTAGAGAGTTGGCAAAACCGGAAGCCACAAAAACGATCGTTGACGAAGTAGAGAAGTTAATATGAATGACATTCAGAACATAGAGAATGTGTACTTCCTCGGAATTGGAGGAATAGGGATGAGTGCACTTGCCCGGTATTTTAAATTTACAGGGCGAAATGTGGCGGGTTATGACCGTACCCAGACGGCATTAACCGATGCACTGCAGGCAGAAGGAATTGATGTTCATTTTGAGGATGACATAAAAAATATACCAACAAACTGGAATCCGGCCAGTACAATTGCTGTTTACACACCGGCTTTGCCTGATGATCATGAAGAGTTGGCCTGGTTTAAAAGTCAGCCCATTGGTTTATTTAAACGTGCCAAAGTGTTAGGGATGATTTGTAACGAAAAAAGTGGAATAGGGATTGCAGGAACACATGGAAAAACAACAACCAGTACCATGGTTTCAAATATCCTCAATAAAACCGAAGTAGGTTGTGGCGCATTTTTGGGTGGAATTTCAAAAAATTTCAGAAGTAATTTGGTCCTGCCAAAAGCCGATTCTCCATGGATCGTTGCCGAAGCCGATGAGTTCGATCGATCGTTTTTGCATTTATATCCGCAGTTGGCTTTAATTACATCAATCGATGCCGATCATCTGGATATTTATGGTGATAAGGAAAAGATTGTCGAGTCGTTCGAAAAATTTATCTCGCAGATTCGTGAAGGTGGTAAACTGGTTGTGAAAAGAGGAGTTGAAATTGATAAGACAAAGACTTCAGCCGAAATTTTCACCTACGCATTGGAAGGTGAGGCAGATTTTGCTGCTCAGAATTTACACCTGGATGGCGAAACAGGGTTTTACATCTTCGATTTGAAAACGCCGGGAGGGACGATTGCCAATTGCCGAATGAATTATCCGGGATTGGTTAATGTTGAAAATACGGTAGGTGCCTGTGCCCTGGCCTATCTTGCAGGAGTAAAGCCCAACGAAATAAAAGCAGGAATTGAAGACTACCAGGGTGTCGCACGACGATTTGATATTCGTTTCAAATCGGATGATAAAGTTTATATTGATGATTACGCGCATCATCCTGAGGAATTGAAAGCGTTTATTTCTTCCGTAAAAGCCTTGTATCCGGGGAAAACAGTTACTGGCGTTTTTCAGCCGCATTTGTATTCGCGTACACAAGATTTTGCCGCTGAATTTGCACAGAGCCTCGACTTGTTGGATAAGGCCATTTTAATTCCGCTTTACCCGGCACGCGAAGAACCAATACCCGGCGTGTCATCCGAAATTATTTTCGATAAAATGATGATCGACGCTAAGGTACTGGCAGATAATGAGGAAACCATGGAATTGTTGAAAAACGACTCAAACGATATAATACTTACCATGGGAGCCGGTGATATTGACCGCATGGTAGACAGGATAATTAAACTTTTAGACAGCAAATAAAAATGTTGCAAAGGATTGCCAAAATAGGAGGATCGTTACTGTTGCTGGTGTTTGTAGTTGTAACACTGGCCTTTACTTCGCTGGAGTATAGAAACGCATCGTGCCGAAGCATTAAGATTGACTACAAAGCTGATGAAGTAATTCATATTGAAAAGGACGAATTGCTGAAACTGATTATGGTGGCCGACAGTAAGATTTTAGGTAAAAAACTCGATCAGATAAATGCTGAAGTCATTGAAGAGGCAGTTGAAAAACACGACGCCATTTTGGAGGCAGAAGTATACAAAATGGTGATCAAGGGAGATACTTCTGCTTTTAAGGGTGTTCTGGGCGTGAAAGTAAAACATCGTGAACCGGTAATGCGGATCATGTCAGGCACGGGGAGTTATTATCTCGACGAATATGGAGGTAAAATTCCGGTTTCAAAAAACTACACGGCAAATGTTTTGGTTACCACCGGGATATTTGATGAAAAGTTTGCCCGTGAACAATTGCTTCCATGCATCCTGTACATTGAAAACAGTGAATTTTGGGAAGCCCAGATTGAACAGGTTCATATCGAAAAAGATGGCAATGCGATTTTAATACCTCTGGTGGGCGACCACCTTATAGAAATGGGGAAGCTGGATAATTACCAGGAAAAGCTACGAAATATGAAAGCTTTTTACAAGAAGGTTTTGGCAGACGATAATTGGAACAAGTACAAAACGGTTAGTTTAAAATATAAAAATCAGGTAATAGCAAAAAGAAGATAAATATGGCTTCAAAATCAAATCTTTCGGTTGTTATTGATATAGGAACATCAAAACTGGTAGCTCTTGCAGGTATGGTTACCGACGAGGGTAAAATGGAAATCCTGGGAATTGCCAAGGCGCCATCAAAGGGAATTAAACGCGGTCGGATTTTTAATCTGGCAGATGTTACAGAGTCTTTAACCCAGTTGCTTACGCTTTTGGACGAGCAGCTTGAAGACGAAATTAATGTTGTTGATGTGGCCTATGCCGGCAAGCACATGCGAACAATCGATTACAGTGCTGAGCGATATACCGGGGAAGGTGGTGTGATTTCAAACCTGGATATCGATGAGCTTTACAATGAGGCCAAAAATGTAAAGCTCCCTGAGGGTCTGAAAACCATAAAAGTAATTCCGACATCTTTTATTATTGATGATGAAATTGAAGAGCTAAAGCCGGTTGGTGTTACCGGGAAAAAAATAGAGGCACGCTATAAGTTAGTGCTTATGCCGGAAACAGACCTGCTGAATTTACGTCGCGTGTTTGAAGGGCTTGGCGTTGAGTTGGGCAATGTCCATCATGCTTCACTGGCGATTGCTGAAGCTGTTTTGCCCAAACATGAAAAGGAAATGGGTACCGTTGTTTTAGACCTGGGAGCAGGAACATCGAATCTTGCTGTTTATTACAACAATGTTCTATGCCATACGGCTGTAATACCATTTGCCGGTGAAGTAATTACCAACGATTTAAAAAGTGGCTGTGCTACTTTTCTTGAAAAGGCAGAGCTTTTGAAGGTGAAATACGGGCAGGCACTTGGCGATCAGATAAAAACCGAAGACAGGGTAACCATAGCCAAAAATAACGGTTGGGAGCCCAAGGCCATTTCAATACGTAGTCTGGCATATATTATTCAGGCGCGCCTGGAAGAAATTGTTGAATGTGTGAATTCTGAAATTGAAAAATCAGGGGTAGCCGATAAGTTGGGAACCGGCATTGTGTTGAGCGGTGGAACTTCGCGTTTGCCACACATTATAACACTGATTAAATACCATACGGGAATGGACGCCCGAATGGCCAATTCGATCATTCACCCGGTGAATAGAAAAGATGACATTAAAAATCCCGAGATATTTACGGCTCTGGGAGCCTTGAAATTAACGATGAGTAGTACCGATGTTCCGCTCAGGGTGATTCCAAAACCACCAAAAAATGCCGGAGCAAAAACAATATGGAATCCTTTTAAAGGTGCTTTCCAGGGGGCTTTAAGCCTTTTCGATGAAGGAGAAGATGATTTAGAATTCAAGTAAAATTAACAGATATGACCGAAAATTTAGCAAATTTTGACTTACCCAAGGCGGCATCTTCAATTATAAAAGTGGTTGGAGTTGGTGGAGGGGGCTGCAACGCGGTCAATCATATGTATGAAGAGGGAATTACCGGTGTTGATTATATGATTTGTAACACCGATTCCCAGGCGTTGGAGAACAGTCCCGTACCCATTCGACTACAATTGGGGGTAACACTAACCGAAGGGCGTGGAGCCGGAAATAAACCGGAAGCAGGTGAAGAGGCTGCACGCGAGAACTACGAGGATATCAAGGATGTTCTTAAAGACAATACCAAAATGCTGTTTATTGCAGCAGGAATGGGAGGTGGAACAGGAACGGGGGCAGCCCCGGTAATTGCAAGTCTTGCCCGCGAACTGGATATTTTAACCATTGCTGTGGTTACCATTCCGTCGCGTGCGGAGGGGAAAAAGCGCTATGACCAGGCACAGGAAGGACTGAAGAAGCTTAGCGAACATGTGGATAGTATGCTGGTAATCAGCAATGACAGGTTGCATCGGATTTATGGCGATCTGCCGGCCAGTCAGGCGTTTAAAATGGCCGATAATATTGTTGCTACTGCAGTGAAGGGAGTTGCCGAAATTATTACCGTTCACGGAAATGTAAATATTGATTACACCGATGTTGAAACGGTAATGCAAAAAAGCGAAGTATTTATTATGGGTACAGGCTTTGCCACCGGCGAAGGACGTGCAATGGATGCAGTTAATGCGGCTCTGGAATCGCCATTATTGGATAGCAATGATATTTTTGGAACAAAAAACATACTTCTGAATATTATCTCCGGTAAAGAAGAAATCAGAATAGGCGAGATTGGCGAAATAATAGAATCGCTGCAAAAACAAGCTGGTGAAGATGCCGACATTATCTGGGGTAACGGTTACGACGAACGACTGGGCGATAAAATTAGCGTAACCATTTTGGCGACCGGTTTTGCTACGAATCCTAACCAGGAACTGCAACCTAAAAAGGAGGCGAAAAACTTTGACCTGGAAGAGGAGGAACCTGCTGCAAAAGCCGTGGAAGTAAGTCCGTTCGACGATAGTTTTTATCAACCCAAAGAAGAGAAGGTGGCTGAGAATAATGGTTCAGAGGAGGAAAGAGTGCGGAACCCGGAACCCTTTGTTGAAGAAACTATTATGGTAAGCCCTCAAACAGAAAAAGGGATTGAAAAAAACAAAAAGAAATCATTTTGGGGAAGTAAGGATAAGCCAGTTAAAGAAAAGCCCAAAATCAGGAAAGATGAACTGCTTGCAGAGTCGAACATCGATAACTGGTTTTATAAAAATTTTGGAAGCAAGATTTTTAACGACGATGAGGATCAGCCTCTAGAGTAAAGTACAATAAAAAAAGGGTAAGAAGATGGAGAAAATGGCAGACTTTGCAATGGAGAATAACCTGGATGCTGAAATTAAAGTAATTGGTGTAGGAGGAGGTGGTGGAAACGCAGTGAACCACATGTTTAAGAATGGAATCCGGGATGTTAACTTTGTGATATGTAATACTGATGCACAGGCGATGCACTCGAGCCCGGTTTCTTCGCGTGTACAGCTGGGAGAGGCATTGACTGAAGGTCGTGGGGCAGGAAATAAACCCGAAGTGGGGAAAGAAGCAGCACTTGAAAACATTAACGATGTAACAAAAGTGCTCTCGGAAAATACAAAGATGGTTTTTGTAACTGCCGGAATGGGTGGAGGAACCGGAACCGGAGCCGCCCCTGTAATTGCCGAAAAATGCAGTGAATTAGGCTATTTGACGGTGGCGATTGTGACCATTCCTTTTCGGAATGAAGGTCGACGCAGAATTCGCCAGGCCTATGAAGGGATAAAGGAATTGGCACAATATGTTGATTCTCTATTGGTGGTGAACAACGAGCGTATTCGCGAAATGTTTGGCGATTTTGGCATCTCGGAAGCTTTTGCCAAAGCTGATAATGTTTTGGCAACAGCCGCTAAAGGGATTGCTGAAATTATTACCGTGCCCGGATACATTAATGTTGATTTTGCCGATGTGGAAACGGTAATGCGCAAAAGTGGAATGGCCATAATGGGAACGGGAATAGCCAGTGGCGAGGATCGTGCACATTTGGCTGTGAAGCAGGCTCTGAATTCTCCTTTATTAAACGATAATGATATTCGGGGTGCGCGAAATATTTTAGTGAATATTACCTCGGGTGATGTTGAAGTTACCATGGACGAAGTAGGAGATATAACGGATTTTGTGCAAAACAAAGCCGGTTTTGAAGCTGATTTGATCTGGGGTAACGGGAAGGACGAAAGTTTGGGAGAAGAACTTTCGGTTACGGTTATCGCAACCGGATTTCCGACAAGTATAATTTCAGAGTTATCGGAAAAAAGCAAGCTTAAACCGGCAGGGCAAACTTCCGTCGATAACATGGAGGTGCCGGGAATTGCATCAATGCCGAGCCCTTCTGCAAACAAAAAGGATAAGCCCGACCAAAAAACCTTCGAATTTCTAATATCAAAAGAACGTCAGAAGGAAGAAGATGATTTTGAATCCTTGTATCCAAGTACATCGAAACAACGGAGTAGTTCCGATAAATCGATCAGTATTGCCGATTATGCAAATTTAAGTGACGACGACGTGGATGAAATTGAAAATGTTCCGGCATACGAGAGGCGAAATATCAGGATGAACGATCCGCGATACGATAAAAAAAGATCGGGCTACGCCGTAACCCGGGATAACCGGATTTCGGATAGAAATAGCTATTTGCATGATAACGTAGATTAATAAGACACCTTAAAACAAGAATTATGGCAATATTTGACCAAATAAACAACGACATTAAAACGGCCATGAAGGCCCGTGAAAAAGAGAAACTGGAGGCATTGAGAGGGATCAAAAAAGTTATGATTGAGGCTAAAACAGCCAAAGGTGCCGGAGCTGATTTAAGCGACGATGAAGCCTTAAAAATAATCTCTAAACTGGCAAAACAAGGAAACGATTCGGCTACTATTTACAAACAGCAGGGGCGCGAGGATCTGTATGAAATGGAAATGGCTCAAGTGGCCATTTTTAAGGAATACCTTCCCGAACAAATGTCGGATGAGCAATTGACTGACGCGGTGAAAACCATTATTGAAGAAGTGGGTGCAACAAGTATGAAGGATATGGGAAAAGTAATGGGAATTGCTTCGAAAAAATTGGCCGGGAAGGCCGATGGCGCAGCTATTTCCGTAAAAGTACGTGGACTTTTAAGCTGAACAAGAATACGCATAAGAAACGCTTTGAATTTATACCAACCAGTACGTTAAATTAAGAATGGCTTGCCTTGGGCAAGCCTTTTTTTATTTTCCAAACCGGGTTGAAATTCCATAAAACCGGAAGTTGCTGAGACATGGAACGCACAGCTATGGACGATGGATGCATTCAGGTTTAAAATTCTTCCTGAATTTTATCAGCGATATGATCAAGTTCGGCGTATTTGTCCTGGTAGCCTTGCTTAACATCATCTTTTAAGTAACCATCCGAATCATAGTCTTCATCATCATCAACCAGGGCGACAGCTTCGCCTTCGGTCATCCTGATCATATAATATTTATCCTGCGTTTCAAAGGGAAGAACAGTAATTTTAATCCCGTTTTTGTCGAAAAAATGGATTAGGTTTTCAGCAAAACCATCCGCATAGATCAACTTAATTTGTTGCTGCAAATCTTTATCTAATTTGGTATAGCTTTTTATAACTTTTGGTTTTTGAATGGTCATATTGTTTTGCTTAAGTATTTGCCAATTGGTTTTTAAACGTTCTTATGTTTTCGCAATGCAGTCATTTTTAAATCCATAAAGATTACACCAACAAATAAATGGTATTGCAACGACATTTGCAATACAGAAATGTTAAGTTTTTACATTAAAAAAATTGTTTTAAAACAGTGAAAAAATGTGTAAGGATTCTGAAAAATTTATTTCTTTCGCCTGATTGTGTCTGTCGATACAATTTTTATTATCTGGTTTTTGGTTTAAAACCGTCAATTTCTTGCAGCTACTTGGTCAAATTAGAGCCAAGAGCAAAGAGCAAAGAACAAA
>JBFEWU010000284.1:0-5958 GCA_041546215.1 Draconibacterium sp.
CGGGCTTTGTTTTCTCCTTTTCATATTTGGATTTCTGGGCAAAAACACTACCCACAATGCATACAAATAGTAGTATATTCAATATTTTCATGATAACTCAACTTTTTATTTATTACAATTGCTTTTTGCATAATTCATAACAGCCATTAACAAACTTGCCTTCAAGGCTGTGGAACAAGACCAGTCCATTAAAATCCTTTTCTTTCTTCAAATAGGTGTTTTTCTTCATTTTGAAATTTTCTTTCTCCAAATATTTCTTGTCGCCAACCAATGACATCAAGAAGCTTACCATTTCTCCTGTTTTTTTATACTTCAACACCACAAGACGGGTTAAAGAAGTAAGGTATCCCGGGTTTTCTGTAGCTTTCCATTCCTTATACGCTTCATGAGTTGCAAAACCAAAACCACCAGTCGAAAGAATTTGTGTTTCCACAATTTCGACTTTTTTGTTTTTGCTCTTTATCGCAGACTTCCAGTTGGGCTTTATCTTTTGGGCTTTGCTTTCCAGGTTTCCGGATTTTAACATGAGAAATTCCGGTTGCTGTCCTTCGAACCAGGCCATTGCTTCTTCCACATCCATGGAAGATTGGCCTGTACTTTCGAACAACTCTTGCTCGCAGGCAAT
Organism: Draconibacterium sp.; assembly: GCA_041546215.1. Taxonomy (GTDB): domain Bacteria; phylum Bacteroidota; class Bacteroidia; order Bacteroidales; family Prolixibacteraceae; genus Draconibacterium. The sequence continues at coordinate 626 of JBFEWU010000284.1, forward strand.
AAGTGCAAGTGCAAGAGTTAGATATATAAATCCAGATTTTATTATGTATTTGTTCATGGGTTAAATTCATTTCGTAAAATTTTCGTTTTTCTCTTTCTCTTTGTGGCTGAGCATACCTAGATTTTAGCATACTCAAAACATGACACCTTAGCCCCAGGAGGGGCTACCAAAACTGAATTGCAATGGCTGTTGCAATCATTCCGCTTTCCATGTTTTTATTCTTTTTTATCGTTTCAATATTGGTCTTATAATGTCTGGGAATGAATACAGGGTGAAGCTATAATGCTTGCTTATCCTGTTAAGAACATGGAAATACTGTCTAAATAAACAGGAAGCATAAAGCAATACTTTTAGATGAAGATCCAGAAGACTTTGTTTCATGAGGGTTAAATTTTAAAATTTATTGACCCTGTAAATATAAGCCACAGCTGTGACACATGATGTCAATGAGTAATTTGTAGTTATTCTAAATAATACCAGTTTGTCTGGGTACTATATTTAATATTTAATTGCTCTATTTCCTTGAGATATTTAACCAGCCGGTAGAATGTGCGATTACTGATGCCCAATTTCTCTGAAAAATAATTGGCATCGCCCCGATCTCCCATTTTAAACATCTCTTTAAGTCGTTTGTAATTCTCAAGACACCTGATTTTGTTCATGAGTTCTGTTTTAAGGTTAACATTAAAATCAACTGATCTCCGGTTTATCCTATGTGCTTAGGTTAAGTTTGTTAACGGCAGCCTGGCAAAAACTGCCCATCGGGATTATTCCTTGTGCCGGATTTAACGGGTTTTACCGTACATTTCTGATTTGGGAATGTTCATAGTTATTTTGTGTATTTGGCTTATCTGCCTCAAAGATAGCTGATTGGGATCAATTTTTAAACAAAAATGAAAAAATACCAGGCAGGTACTTTTTCATTTTTTGTCATCCGGGAATCGATTCGCCTTCTCATGCTCTATTCAAAAACATGAATTCGACCGAAGCGTTCAAAGTTTGGCAACTATTTTATAAATCCCTGTTTCGAGCTTAAAAGAACCTTCTGATATCTTCGCAAGTATTGGTTTTTTATTGGCTAAATCAATGATCTCCATTTTCGAATTTTTAAAGCCGTCGGGTAAAATAATCGTCGCCAAACTTGCTTTTGGAATCTCGAGGCTTAACGAGAATGTGTTTTCTGCCAGTTCCCATTCGGAAGTAATCTTTCCCTGTGGAGAATTAAAGGAGCATTTCGCCCAATGAATACCCCCGACAGGTTTGGGTGCAATAATTATACGTTTATAGGCAATTGAATTGCCGGCTTGATAAATCCCTCCTAATCCGGAATAAAACCATTCCATCAGGTGGCCAAGCATCATGTGAAGATTTGACACATTAGGCAAGGCTGCCCAACTCTCGGTTAAGGAAGTTGCTCCCTTTTTGATTTGCATGCCATAACCGGGCTTGTCGCTGCGATTATTCATTTTGTACAGAATATCAGACCTGCCTTTTTCGCTCAAGGTCCTGACCAGAAAATGATAACCAATATCGCCTGCTGTCAGGGCATAATCATTTTGTTCGATGGAATCGATAAGGTTTTTGAAAACTTTGTCTCCATCCTCATCTGGCAGTATTCCCGTATAAAGTGACATGGCATAGGAAGTTTGACTTCCGGTGGAACAGGTCCCGGTTTCAGGATCATAAAACTTCTGCTGAAATGCCTCCTTGACTACCTTTCCCAAATCTCCGTATTTTTTACGGTCGTCATTTTTTTTCAGCAGACCTGCAATTTCTGAAACAAGCTTTAAGGCGTAATAATAAATGGATGTGGCAGTAAGGGCTTTGGGTGTTAACTGCGCTTCCCCGGGATGTTCGGGCCCCAGATCATACCAGTCGCCCAATCCATGATCGAGTAAATTGTTTTCTGATTTCGCACGAAGATAATCCACATATCTTACCATCATGGGATAGGCTTTTTTTAATACCTCCATATCCCCATACCATTTATACAATTGCCATGGGATAATAATTGACGCGCTGCCCCATTCGGGCGAATCGCGGAAACCAGCTTTAAAAGGAACATATTCCGGTGCGATATCCGGCACCAGGCCATTGTCAAGTTGAGAGTCAATCATATCGTCTACAATTTTGTTGTAGAATGCACGTATGTCGTAATTGTAGTGCATCGATGGTCCGATCAGATAGGATTGCTCCAGCCAGCCAAGTTTTTCGCGGTGGGGACAGTCGGTTGCCACGCTGGCCATATTACTTTTCATACTCCAGTTAATCAGTTCGAAAATCTGGTTAAACAGCGTATCTGAACAGCTAAAAGTCCCCACTACGGGAGACGAGTTGCGGGTGTGTAACATTTTCAGCTCCACTATTTCTGTTTTTCCGGCTCCAGTTTCCGGCTCCAGAATTTCAACATCGGCATACCTAAAGCCATAATAGGTAAACCTTGGCTGCCACTCTTCAACGCCGTCTCCTTTTAGGGTATAGTTAAATTCGTATGGACCACCACCACTCCTTTGCGTAATGTTACCTTCTCCGTCAATCAGTTCATCCGGCCGGATAATGATTTGTGTACCCCTGGTCCCTTTTACCTTTAAGGATATAATTCCGGAAGCATTTTGTCCAAAATCGTAAATGGTTTTTCCGGTTTTTGATTTCGATATACCAATGGGAAGAAACTCATCCATCACTTTTAAAGGATAGTCTGCTTCGGGCAGGAGTTTTTCGGTGGCCGGGGCTTTCAAAAGCGGTTTTTCCCAGTTTGTATCCTCGAATCCAAAGGAGCACCAACCTTCCTGTTCGAGCCTGGCATCATAATCTTCACCACCGTAAATGCTGCTGAATGTAATGGGAGAGGCGGTAACTTTGCAATCTCCATCGGAAACCACATGTGTAGTGGTACCGTCTTTAAATTTGATCTGAATATTAAAAATCAATTTCGGATAACCATAGGCAACAACAAGTTTACGATAGCGTTCACGATTAACATTGTAAAATCCATTTCCCACCAGTACACCTATGGCATTGCCACCCGCTTTCAAATGGTCGCTTATGTCGTAGCTGTTGTACAAAATCCTCTTTTGATAATTTGTCCATCCGGGAGAAAGAAACCTGTCGCCAATTTTATGGTTATTAAGAAATAGTTCATAATGGCCCAAACCACTAATGTTAATTCGTGCACTTTCTATGCTTCCTTCCAAGGTGAAATCCTTGCGGAACATGGGCACAACCGATCTTTTTAAACCTTTATTCCCCAATTGGTTTCCTGAACCATGTACGCCCGGGACAATGCGCATACTATCCGGTAGCTGCTCCAATTGTATCCATTGCGCATCGTGCCAGGTATCTGCTGTCGTCGACGCTTTTTCCATTTTACAACTGATGATTATAAATGCCAGGAGTGCCGGAAGAATAATTTTTCTCATCGGATAATGATTTATTTTAGTTGAATATGTTTTAGTTATACTGCTCATTTTATTTCCAATCCGGATTCAATGGAACCTGAATTACCCGGGGAGTATAAATTTCCGGATTTGATAATATCTCCGAAAAATCAGTGCTGTTTATGTCATAGGTCAAAAGCATCACATGATTGTATGAGTCGTAATATTGTTTATGTTCTCTTGCAAGATAACAAAAACTTGATTTACGGTATAAAGGATTCCCGGGGGTTCGCTCGGGTATTTCAAAGATAACCTTCTCATCCGACCAGGGACCCGTCAGCGCAGGGGCTGTGCGCATTTTAATTTTGTTATCCATAAACCTTATGTCACTTATCATAATCCATTGTTTTATCTCCGGGTGGAAACTTACCGTATTGCACCTGAATCCTTTTGCAATTTCAAACATATCATCCGGGTTGATGTCCTGTTTCCATTTCTTGTTCAATGCATAATATTCAAAAGGTATTTCAGTGTTATCAATAAAGTCAATCTGCTTCCTGACCAAAGATAGCAAGGTATCACTTCGACTCACCAAAAAATAAATATGCTTGTCCAGTATGGCATGACATCGTATTTCCAGTGTTGAATTTTTGAAGTCTGGCAATGGAAACATTTCAATCTTCCACGCGGAAGGCACTTCTGTTGGATTACTGATTTTTGCCAGTGTAAAACCTAAACCTGAGAAATTAAAGATCTCATCAGGGGCTGCCCCGAATTTTGGACCAACTTTACCCAGTATCACATATAAATTGTTGCTTGCTGTAAATGCATCAATAACCCAATATTTATAGCGATCCGTAAAGGACTTAAAAAAAGGTTCCGGATTATCTGTATACATTTCATTCCAGTAATAATGCACCTTGGTTTCCCCATCGTTTAAACATGTCTGAGTTGCTACGGTGTTTGCAACCATTCCCATGCCCGGTTCCTGTCTGCTTTTCTGATTCCTGTTTCCAACATAGGTATCACTAAATATGAATATTGTTGTTGTATCATTCATTGGTACAGAAACATCTCCATCGCCTCCTAACCAACCATCTTTAAAGGGAAACGTGGGCGTACATCTCTGTGATAAGGATAGCTCATGATTGTGTGCGATAGCATTGGGGATTGCTGCTGTTTTGGCAAATTGATGATTATTCTCGACCATTATGGTAACGGGTTCGTCGAAGATTCCATCTTCATGGCTGTGATCAGCGAGGAATGATTTTAATTCATCCGTCGAAAAAGTTAGTAACATCCCATTGGATATCCAATCAAATTCCAGTGCTAATTTCTTCTTTACGGCCTGGTTGTAAAACCATGAATAGTTCAATGAAGCAAGGCTCAAAGAATCATCTAATACTTTGATCTTATAAATGTTATGTCCGGATAAAAAACTGTTCCTATAGTCCGAATTACCGGTATTTTCCGGGAATATACCTCTCAGGTCAAGAAATATTTCACCTTTTATATTTACAAAAACGGCTTCAAATTCAGATGCTGAAGTTTCAACGTCGTCAATAAATCGATAGAAATTATCACCGGCCTTTTTTAGTGACATCGACCAGTCAAAAGCAGGCATTGTCCAATACCCTTCAATTTCCGGCATCAAAATAATATCTTGTTCTTTGAAAAGCGGATTCAGCGAGATTACTTTCTGTGCATTAGCAGAAAAAACCTCGTAAACACAAAAAGCGCAAATGATAAGCAGCTTAATACCATTCATTTTCACAAATTTAAATGGTTGGTTTTCCAATTCCAATTTAACAACTCCAGCTTGCATCCCAATGATAAAAAACATGGATCCAGGATGTTGTTTCGTAAAACTAACTTATTCTATTGTAAATTACAGGCATTTGCCCTTTCCATTTATTCCACAAGTCATTTTCGACGATTAGTCTTGACATAAAATCA
>JBFEWU010000535.1:0-2494 GCA_041546215.1 Draconibacterium sp.
ATGAACAGAAGAAATTTTATTGGAAAAACGGCAGCAGGTGCTGCTGCGGTCACAGTAATACCTCGCCATGTATTGGGAGGAAATGGTTTCATTGCTGCCAACGACAAAATTAACGTTGGATACATTGGTCACGGCAAACAGGTTTACACCTTGTTAAATGGCATTAATAAATGCAAAGAAACCGTTGCTCTTGCCGCGTGCGATGTTTTCGAGAGCAAAATGAAAGCCTTTGTTGAGGTAGCCCAAAAGCACAATGCCGACAATGGCAAAAGCGCCCATATTAAAGAGTACCACTACTATCGCGAAATGTTGGAAAACAAAGACATCGATGCTGTGGTTGTGGTTACTCCCGACCACTGGCATGCGCAAATGGTGGTTGATGCTGCCAGGGCAGGAAAAGACATATACTGCGAAAAACCTTTGGCCTTAACGGTTTCGGAAGGACGTGCAATGGTGAATGCAACACGAAAATACGACCGTGTATTCCAAACGGGAAATATGCAGCGCTCATGGCGCGATTTCCGGCATGCCGTTGAACTGGTTCGCAACGGATACATCGGGGAAATTAAAGAAATTAACGTTAGCATTGGCGCACCTATTCAACAGTGTAGCCTGCCGGTTGAAGAAACGCCGGCCGGACTGGACTGGAACGAATGGATCGGGCCTTCACTCTATCGGGGGTATCACAAAGACCTCTGTCCGGCAAACGCAAAAAAAGATCCCTGGGCGTGGTGGCGTGGCTACCGCGATTTTGGTGGTGGTTTAATTACCGACTGGGGTGCTCATATGTTCGACATTGCGCAGTGGGCTATGGATAAGGATGGTTCGGCGCCGGTTAATTTCATTCCGCCGGGCGAACCCGGACAAAGCCATGGCTTAACCATGATTTACGATAACGGTACCCGCATTAACCATAAACTGTGGGGCGGTAAAGGCGACGGAAATGCCGTTCAGTTTATTGGCACCGAAGGAAAAATTGAAGTTAGCCGAAGTTTCCTTCGCACTTTCCCCAATGAAAAGTTAGCAAAACTGGATTTAAAATCCACCGACAAGCGTGTTTACTATAGTGACAACCACTACCAGGACTGGGTTGATGCAATGAAAAACCGCACCAAACCAAACTGTGATGTGGCAGTTGGACACAGTACTTCGGCCCTTTGTAATGTAGCCAATATTGCCTACGAACTACAACGTCCCTTACTTTGGGATGCCGAAACCGAACAATTCACAGGCGACGAATGGGCAAACATGATGCTCGACCGTCCATACCGTGGCAAATGGGATTATAAGAATTTCTAAGCCTCGGGCTTGCTGTAATAAAAAGGATTCCATCTCGTCGAGATGGAATCCTTTTTTTGTATAGAAATAACAGGAATTAAATGGCAGTTATTTTTTTAAAGAGTGCAAACCACACTCCTTTCCCGATCCCTGTTCCCACCACCAACGTCCGGCACGAAAATCCTCGCCGGCTTGAATGGCTCGCGTACAAGGCTGGCAGCCAATGCTCACAAATCCTTTATCATGAAGTACGTTGTATGGAACATTATTTTCTTTTACATAGTCGATACATTGCTCCAAACTCAATTCCATTAAAGGATTAAATTTTACAATTCCGTTTCCTTCATCCAGTTCAAACTGCAACATGCCACTTCGGTTATTCGATTGTGAGGCACGTAAGCCGGTAACCCAGATATCATTACCTGCCAACGCCCGTTTTAAAGGAATTACTTTACGAATATAGCAACACTCCTTGCGGTTCTCCAGAGACTCATAAAAACTAAACGGCCCTTTTTCATCCAATAATTTTTCAACTTCATCGTTTGGCGGGAAATAGGCTTTTATGGGTTTCCCATACCGTTCCAGTGTACTGCGGTAAACTTTATAGGTCTCCGGAAAAATACGACCGGTATCGAGCGTAGCCAATTTAATGTCGATATCATTCCTGAAAATAAAATCGGTAATTACCTGGTCTTCGTAACCAAAACTGGTGGTGAAGACCACTTTCCCCGGATGTTGTTCGGCCAAATACCGGAGTTTTTCCACTATTGTTTTCTCACCGAGCTGCGTATTGTATTTGTCTGTTAGTTGTTGCATTGCCTTATATTTCTCCGATTATTAGCTACCCGCTTATTTTTTTTCGTGAATTTCCTTCATCCCCGGAAAATGATAAACTTTTCAATGGTTCAAATTTCACGTTCATTATTCCCTGGAAGTATCATCTGCCAATTGCCATTTCTCTTGTTTGTCTGGCCAGAGATGCAAACACTCCTACTCCACGTACAAAACCAGTCCTTTTAAATATTCACTTTCAGGATGGTAAATATTTACGGGATGGTCAGTGGGTTGACTCATTTGATGCAGGATCCGAACCCTACGTCCCGAAATGGCCGCTGCTGAAAAAACCGCTTCACGAAATTTTTCCTTGGAAACCACCTGCGAGCACGAGAACGTAAATAAAATTCCCCCTTTGCGAATTTGCTCAAAAGCCCGTGTA
>JBFEWU010000100.1:0-13344 GCA_041546215.1 Draconibacterium sp.
AAAAGGCTACAAGATAAAACCATTCTTCGGATAAATATTCTGTGATTAACCCCCTTCGGGGATGAAAAAACACTCCACCAATTCCCTGTTCTTTTAATTCTGCCAGGCTTAATTCAATGTCTTCTTTGCTAACTTTATTGTTCCAGACCCAAAGCGGGGCCGGACGATACCCGCTTCCCGGATTCTTGAATTCTTTAACAAGTGTACCACAATCATTTATTCTTCCATCGCGAAACGGTCCTTTTTGTGAATCACAAGACGAAAACACAACACAGGTTATTAGTATCAACCACTTTCTCAGTCTCATCAATATCCAATTTAGTTTTATTCCAACCAATTGTATGTCAAATAGATTCCCCGCTTTACTACTTCTAAAGAATTTTCTACCGTTACTTATTCATTCTATTCCTATACTTTAATTGAAAAATATTTTCAAAATAATCTAAAATTTCACGCTTACTCTGCACTCTTTATTCATCTTTTCATTCCTCACTGATACCTTAAGAAAATTGCCGTCAATGGAATAAGATGATCTCGCATTCCCGGTACTGATTTTTTTAATGTCCATTGCCTTTCCTTCCGGAACATGAACGATTACTTTCATGGATTCAGCACCCATAAATACAACATCAAAGGAAAGCATTTTAGCTTCCCATTTCTCCCCTTTTATCCCGAACATGCCACACATTACATGACGAATTGTCTGCTTTGCGTATGCTTTTGTGCTTCTGCTTTTCTCTTCCTCAGCAATTTTCGGTGCATATCAAGGGCCTTTTTTCCATAAGGTGCTTCGGGATAGTCCCAATTATCCGTTCGAAATGACGGTACCGGAATAATTCGTTCCTCGCTGTTCACAAGATTCCCCAGGGGATTTCTGGCCCATGCATAACGCACAGCAAGAGGCTTAGCAACGAACTTACTACTTACCACGAGCTTTGTTCTGTCATAGACGGGTCTGCCCCTATTGTCTTTTCCCATGCTGAAGTATTCTGCCACAGCGGGGAAAAAGCGGTTGATACTGTCCGCCATTGCAAGACCGTCAAACGGTCTGTCATCAGAGGTTCTTATTTCCTTATCAAAAGTTAAAATCATCTTGTTGTCCGCGGTTTCCACCTCCTTCAATAAAGCTGGTTTCCAGCTCAGGTCTAAACCATATTGGGTGGCAAGTGCCCAGCGAGCCATTCTTTCACCCAACTCTACTTTCTTCTGTGGATGATACCAACTTACCTGCTGGTCGTATGCACTTGCAAAACCAACATCCTTCAATTTGAGATAAGCATTGAACTGTCCTTCACGAATATAGGATGCAGCATCCATCATGCAGGACTCATAATTATCCATGGTTTGCGGCATACCTCCGGCGCTCAACTCGATTATGCCAAAAGGCATGTTATCATCCCTGAATGTATTCCTCCAATCCTCAATCATGCTGGTAAAGTTCGATTCGTAGAGTTTCGGCCGGGCATCTGAAAGCGCATTATTATACCCGTGGTGAAAGATGGCCCCTTTAACGGACAGACCGGCTATTACGGCTACCATTCCGTTATAGGATGATCCGGGATAATTATAATTCTCATCAGCTTTCGGTGAAGGCTCTGTAGGTTTCGGACCAGGTTCCAGTCCCTGTTTTTTTCTGCTCAGGATTCTTTTTTCCCAGTTCAGAATTTTGTTTTTCAGGTCTTCCTCCGGATCATAGGCTTCTGCTTTATCCGTCCATTCCTGCAGCAGCGGACTGTTCTCCGGCATTTCATTTAACTTCTTTGGCGAAATCCAGGCCTCAAGTGTGGTTCCACCTCTTGAAACATCGATCAATCCGATGGGAACTTGCGAAGCCATATGAATTCTGCGACCAAAAACGTACCCCAAACCGGAGAATGTTTCTACACGCTTTGGCGAGCAAACAAACCAATAGCCTTTCTCATCGTGCCGACCATACCAACTATCGTATTCGTTTATGCGCTCAAAATCCTCCCGGGCTTCGGTCCCTGCTGCTCTCGGAATGGTCATGAGTCGAATTTCCGGAAAATTGGCAGATGCCACCTCCATATCACCGTGAAAGATGCGAATAAGATCAAACTCCATATTACTTTGACCACCCAATACCCATACATCGCCAACTAATACATTGCTAAATTTCTGCACAGTTGTGCTTCCTGATACGGTTAAATCCAGTGCTTCCCGATTTGCAGGCATCGGGTCGAGATAGACCTGCCATTCCCGCTTACTGCTGGCAACGGTCGTTTTTAGCTGCCCGTTAAATTCAACTTTCACTTTTTCTCCGGGTGCTGCCCATCCCCAAATCCGAACGGATTTTTCACGTTGCAACACCATATTGTTGTCGAAAATATGATGCGTTCGCACCTGTGCACTAAGGCCACTGAGAAATAAAAAAAATATTAAAGTGATAATTGGTTTCATTGGTTTAAGCTTGATTGTTTTTAAAAGGTTTAAAATTGCAAGATCATTCAAATAAATTTATTTCCTGTCCGAAAAGTCCTCCTTTTGAATTGTTGTAAATATCGCTTGCCACGGCGTAATCCTGGATGGCCACTCCTACACTTTTAAAAACAGTAATATCTTTTTCAGATTCCCTGCCAGGTAATTTACCCAGACAGAAATCGCCTATTTCGCCCATAAAATGGCCCTGCCTGATAATTCCTGCATTTAGGGGTTTAATCAGATCTCCACTTTCCTTCAGGCAGGAATCCAGTTGATCAACGTACACTTTTGCCTCTTTTATCAGGAAAGGATCAAGCTCCTGCATCTGGGGCTGAAAAGAACCAACGGCATTCACATGCACACCTTCCTTAATCATTTCTCTGGTAAATAAGGGAGAAGTGGCATTGGTAGCCGTACAAATGATATCCGCTTCCTTCAGTTGTTCCATATCCTTACAGTAAGTAATATTCAGCTGCAATTTGTCTTTCATTTCGGCGATAAATTGCTGTGCCGCTTCTTCATTTAAATCGAAAACCAGGGCTTTCCTGATTTTTCGTTCGCAGGCCACCGCTTCTAACTGAGTGCGTCCCTGCGTACCACAACCGAACAAGGCTATTGTTTCGGCATCTTCCCTGGCAAAAAACCGCGTTGCCAAACCACTGGCTGCTCCGGTGCGCAATGCCGTCAGGTATTCCCCGTCCATGATCGATAATATCTCTCCGGTTACCGAATCAATTAGCAACACAATTCCCTGAATGGTAGGAATCCCGGGAATGAAGTTATTTTCCCTTTGGGTGAGGAATTTTACCGATACACGCTTTTCCTTCTCCACAAAAGCAGGTTTAAAAAGCATCAGCATTTCTTTTGTGGGAAGCTTCGAAACAAAGCGTAAAGGCACATAACCATCACCCGTTGAAAGGGACGCGAAAGCCCGGTCCATTGCATCGATCGCCTGATGCATTGCATAATGCTGTTTAATTTCGCCGGCTGTAATTATTCGTACAGGTTTTCTGGTCTGCATAAGGCAATTTCTATTTACCTCCGGCCGGAAGGTGATTCTTGATGTAATTTAACATGGTCATGCGCAAATGCATGGTCGTATTTTCCCTTTCATTAATACTGTGCGAACGCATCGGATAATCAATCATGGTAAAATACTTATTCTGTTTTATCAATTCGTTCACCAGCATCTGGCAACTTTGGTAATGGCAATTATCGTCGCCTGAGCCATACAGCAGCATCAGGTTTCCTTTCAGGTTCTTTGCATGTGTTATAGGACTGCCGTCACGGTAACCTTCGGGGTTATTCCAGGGCAGGTTCATATATCGTTCCTGGTAAATATTATCGTACAACTTCTGATCGCTGATAAATGCGATGGCAATACCTGTTTTATAGATTTCGGGATACCTGAACATGCAGTTTAAGGTGTTTGATCCACCTCCGCTCCATCCCCAGATACCGATACGCTCGGAATCGATAAAATCCCACTCCATGATTTTTCGTGCACACGCCGCCTGATCAATTGGAGCAATGATTCCTATTTTTTCATAAACACTTTTTCGCCATTCGCGTCCACGGGGTGTTTTGGTTCCCCTGTTATCGATACTCATAACAATATACCCTTCCTCTGCAAGCATCTGATCCCACAAATTACTGCTCCAACTATCCTGAACTGTAGAACCTGCAGGTTCTCCGTAGATATAAAACATTACCGGATATTTTTTCTTCGGATCGAAATTAAGTGGTTTAATCATCCAGGCATCGAAAACGAGGCCATCGTCTGTGGTAATTTTAAAAAACTCCTTTTCCGGAACAGCATATTGCTTCAGTTTTTCTTTTAAGGTTTTGTTGTCTTCCAATACCCTCAATACTTTATGATCCGGCAGTGATACCACTTCGTAGCGCGCGGGAGACCTATGATTGGAGAAGGTATGGATGGCATATTTGCAATCGGCCGACATATTATAGGAATGTTGTCCGGCTTCATCCATTGGTGAAAGTCTTTCCGGACTTCCCTTTCCATTTATCCTGCTTCTGTATAAATACCGCTGGGTAGCATTATCAGGAGAGGCGATATAGTACACCCAACCCTTTTTCGTCTCCACATTCAGCAATTTAATCACTTCAAAATCACCCGATGTGATCGGTGTAATTTCTCCGTTTGCATGCGACACCCTGTTCAGATGTAGCCATCCGGTATTGTCACTTAACCATGTAAATTCCTCTCCATTGTTAAGCCATGTCATTTCTTCGTAAACATCAAGCCATGTTTCCACTTTTTCAGTATAAACCACCCTGGAGTTACCCGTTTTGACATCCGAGAAGAAAACCTTGTTGGTATTTTGCATCCGGTTTAACTGCTGAACAATCAGTTCGTCAGAAGAATTTGCCCACTCCATTCTGGGTAGATAATGATTTCGCGGATCACCGGGAATATCCATCCAGGTAATGTTTTTATCCTCTAACGTGATCGAACCGATCTTTGCAGATGAATTATCGGTACCCACTTTCGGATATGGTAGAGGGATGATTTTAGGGTAAATGGAATCAATATTATTGATAAGATAAAAAGTTCCTGTTCCCTCTGTATCCATCTGCCAGAAGGCAATCCTTTTACTATCGGGGCTCCATCGGAAGCCATCGCGGCAATAAAACTCTTCTTCATAAGCCCAGTCGAAAGTTCCGTTTATGATATTTTCTCCTCCATCGGAAGTAAGCTGTTCAATTTTACCCGTTTCCAGATCCTGTATATAGATATTCTGGTCATAGACAAATCCCACTTTTTTGGCATCCGGCGAGAATTTCGCGAACATCAACCGGGCCGGATCCATAGAACTGCCCATCTGTGTTAATTTCCGTGTACTCAGATCCAGCACCCAATAGTCGCCCCTGGTGTGCAACCGCCACACTTTGCGGGTATTGGTATAGATCAACAATTTCGTATTATCCTCCGACCAGCTGTAATCATAGATCAGTAAGGGCTTAATTTCACCTTCAGGAACCAGATCCCCTGCAAACAAAAGAACTTCGCGCTGACCTGTTTCTGCATCATAAGTTACAATATCTTTCCCACCAAGTTCCGGATTAGCTTCCAACGCCGAATAGGCTCTGTTGTCCTTCATCCATCTTACGGAATTGATTCCCTTCTGACCGAATGTATTATTCTTATAGAGGTCCTCCAGGATCACTTTTTTCAATGCACCGTTTTGTGCCTTCGCTGTGAGACAGCTTCCTGTTACAAGTAAGACTCCTAATAAAAGAGCAGTTATTTTTTTCATATGGTTATCACTTTATTTAATTATTATTTTCTTTCCTTTTCCTGCGAGTCCTTCATCCCTCATTTCTCTCCAAAGTGAGATCATATCTTTCTTCATCGTTTCAACAACCTCCGGGTATTGCTCAGCAATATTATTCTTTTGTGACAGATCAACAGTAATATCATAGAGTTCAAACTTAACCGGATCGTTACCTGCCATCCACTCCTGCAGCCCCAGCGAATCAGGTTTTGGCGGCAACCAGCCAATCATCGCATATTGGTCTTTACGAATGGAAATCTGCGGCATTCTGAAATAGGTATCTTCATGGTTCGGATAAAACCAAACCTGCGGGCTGGTCCTTTTCACTTCTTTGTTCAAAAAGGCATCAAAAGCATTGATGCCATCAATGGATCTGTTTAGCGGCACATCCGCCCCGGCCAGCTTACAGAATGAAGGTAGTATATCGGTGCCGTTAAAAAGCTGATCACTTTTTGTTCCTGCCGGAATAATACCCGGAAAGCGAACAAGTCCGGGTACCCTATGGCCTCCTTCGTAAGGGAAGCGTTTCATTCCCCGTAATTCACCCGGAGTCCCAAAGCATTTATCGCGAATGGGATCATCCCATTCCCCCCTTGTTTCTTCAATTGTTACAGGCGCTTCCGGACCATTGTCACTGGTGAACAGCACCAGGGTATTTTCCTTCAGCCCCAGATCATCCAGGGCTTTCATCAGGCTGCCAAAGGCATTATCAAGTTGACTTACCGTTCCGTAATATTCTTTTTTATGGACTGAGATATCCTTTACCGGACGTGTTACCTGCCCGTATTTTATCCTCTTCTCCAGGTCGTTCACTTTCTCATTGTCGTAAGCATTGCTATAAGCTTCGGGAGGTCCTATCGGTGTATGTGGCTCATGCGAGCACACCAACATAAAAAAGGGCCTATTCTTATTTCTGATATTCCGAAGCCAATCGCAGGCTTTGTCCACAATCACATCGCAGTACCAGCCGTCAACTTCCCCGAGTGGATTACCGTTCAAGATGAACTTCTTCGGACTTTTGGGTCCCTCAAATGCATTTACCGTGGTTCCCATCCAATAATCAAATCCCTGTTCTCCCGGACCAGGTTGATCCACCCTGTTTTTCTCCAATGCAGACAGATGCCATTTACCCCAAAAACTGGTTTCATATCCTTTCTGCTGCAATAGTTCAGCAATGGTAATTTCTTCATCTTTGAGATAGGTATCTCTGCCATGGATATAGAAGAATCCACTGCGGTATGGATTACGGCCCGTCAACAGTGCCGAACGGGAAGGCGAACAAACTGTTCCTCCCGAATGGCAGTCGGTCATGATCACACCTTCTTTGGCAAATTTATCGATATTTGGAGTCTGGATAATCGGATTTCCGTAACAGGCCAAATCGCCATATCCCAGATCATCGGCCAGAAATACAACGATATTGGGTAAGATTTTCTCCTCTTTACATCCACTCAATAGCGAAAGCAAAACGAAAGCGACTATTACAAAACCGGTTTTCATTTACTTACGATCAAACTTATATAGACCACCTCTTACTGTTTTAAACTCGATGGAGCCATCTTGATGAGTTTTAACGTCAACCGATTTCCCATCTTTTGTCACTTTGAAATTTCCACCTGCATCGATTCTGCAGATATTCCCTGTTTTTGATAAAACTTCCAATCCTGTAATCGTCTTGTTGTTCCACTTCATATCCAATTCGAAACCTCCACGAGCACAAACGCCGTCAAATCTGCCATACACCCATTCACCGGGCAATGCAGGCAACAAATCAATGACATTCTCGTGCGATTGCACCAGCATTTCTGTAATTCCCGCTGCCACTCCCATTGTTCCATCGATTTGTAGCGGTGTAAAACATTTGGCGAACAATTGAGGATAAGCTTGTTCTGCTATATATCCTTTAAATATCTTATTAGCTCTTTCCGCATCATATAAACGTGCCCATAAGGCCATTTTCCAACCACGAGAGAATCCGGTTCCTCCGTCTCCGCGTTGCTCCAGTACAACTTTGCACCCCTCAACCAATTGGGGCGTTCTTTTGGCTGAAATTACATTTCCGGGATACAAACCATACATGTGAGAGAAATGGCGATGCTTATCTTCCATCTGCGCGAGGTCTTGTGTCCATTCCTGCAAAGTGCCATCCATCCCGATCTGTGGTGGAGCAAGCTGGCTTCTTGCCTTTGCAACCTTGGCAGCAAATGCTTGATCATTCCCCAGAATTTTTTCAGCATCCAGGTAATAAGCGAACAGGTCGGTTAATATCTGCATGTCTATGGATGCTCCATAGCAAATGGTAGTAAAGTAGTACATACCGGTAACTTCATCATAAAAATATTTGTAACCGGGTCCCTTTGGTGGATTTTCAGGTGAAGTTGAGGGATTGGTAACCAGCCACTTTCCACTGGGATCTTTCACCAGGAAATCCAGGAAGAATTGCACGGCCCCCTTTATTACCGGATAAATTTCTTTGAGGTAGTCCAAATCAGGATTAAAAAGGTAATGCTCGTATAACTGGGTGGTAAGCCAGGCTCCTCCCGTAGTAAATGTTCCCCAACACGGGCCATCCATAGGAGCAGCTACCCGCCATATATCCGTATTTTGATGGAATACCCAACCACTGGCGCCATAGTGGTGCTTCGCCACCTGTGCTCCCTGGTCGGTCAATTCCTTTACAAGGGTAATCAAAGGTTCTGCACAATCGGAAAGGTTACCTGATTCTGCTGGCCAATAGTTCATTTCCAAATTTATATTCGTGGTATATTTTGAATCCCAGGAAGGATTCATGTCTTCGTTCCAAATACCTTGCAGGTTTGCCGCTTCCGTTCCGGGACGCGACGAAGATATCAACACATACCGGCCAAAGTTATAACAAAGTGCAGCAAGGTTAGGATCTGATGCATTCGCCAGCCCGGTCATTCTTTCATCGGTTGGGAGAAAAGAATTTGCTGTTTTGGGAAGATCTATTTTAACCCTGTCGAAATAAGTTTTATAATCTTTTACAGAAGCGGTAAGCATATCCTTATAGGATTTGCCCTTTATCTGCTCAAGATAATCAGCAACACACCTCTCCTGATCGGCACTTACATCTTTATAATTCACAAAATTTGTGGCTGCAGCAATTACCAAAGTAATCGCATCTGCATTTTCAACGATCAGGTAATCATTCTCCACATGCATTGATCCGCTTTTCGGAAAGGCTTTCAATTCTGCTTTATACCTGATTTTTCCTTCAACACCCAGGTAATCGGCTGATTTTCCATTCACCATCAATCCATCTTGTCCAACACCATCCATTCTGAAGTAATCGGTTGCATAATTCGAATGTGCCTGATTTCTGCAGCCCCTCAACTGAGCTTTGAATGAAATGCTTGCCGGCTTATCCGCCGTAAGTCGGACAAGAATAACCTGGTCAGGTGCTGACGCAATAATTTCCCTCTTATAGGTTACGCCCCCAAAAGTATATTGAACAGCAGTAATTCCGGTACTAATATCCAACCAACGTTTATATTCAGAAACTTCCTCCTGTCCATCGAAGAAAAGGTGCAGATTCGCCACCGACTGATATTTTTGTTGCTCTACAGGATACCCCATTAAGTGCCTGCCAAACAACTTATGCGCTTTTATGGGTTCCCCCTCGAATACTAATTTTTGAATTTTGGGTAAAATTTCGGCACCACCTTTAACAACGGTCGAATATGGCCCTCCCGACCAATAGGTTTCTTCATTTATCTGAATTTTTTCTTCATCACATTTCCCATAAACCATGGCACCCAAGCGCCCATTACCAACTGGAAGTGCTTCTTCCCACTCTTCGGCAGGAGCGTCATACCATAATAAGGTTGCCGGATCGAATTCTTTATTGTTTATTTCCGTTGAAATGTCAATTTTCTGCGCATTGGCAAGAAATACTATACCGATTATAAAAAAACTTGCTAACGATATTATTCTATTCATCATATTGGATCTTGGTTTCCTTTTATGCTTCAATTGTTTTCTAAAAACACGACTATACTCTTCAAAATCAGTCGTTATTGAGCACAGTTATGCTCTCTCAAATATAAAAATTATTGCTCTAAAAAAAGAAACAGATGGTCTTTCAACTCATCTGTTTCTTTGATTAACCCATTAATATTTTATTTCACACCTGTTCTTTTATCCCACCACATCTGCGTGCCATAAAAGATATCCTCTTCCTCTATATCAAAAGGAAAGCTTGTGTTCAATGATTTTTCTTCATCGGCATAAGCCATTCTGAAAGGAGGACGGTTATGAGAAGCGGCATAATCTTCGGCAACACCTGTTAAGAGAGGAATGTCGGTTCTTCTTGCTTCCGACCATCCTTCAACACTTTGCTTAAACAAGACAATCCATTTTTGCAGTGCGATTTTATCCAGGTTGGAAGTTGTTCCACTGCCCCAAGCAACCTCAGGTTCTGTAAGGAAAGTGGCTATCTGATCGGCAGAGACCTGACCACTTTCTTCGCAGGATTTAGTGATTCCCATTTCATAGGCTTCCTGAGCATCACCACTGGCTAGGTTTCTTGCATAAGCTTCTGCCAAACAGAAATACACCTCTGCACAATTCATATAAGGTACAAATCCCTTAGGGTCGTTCATCCACCAATCACCAATATGCGATTTATACGGATTAGTATTTAAGGTATCTGAGCGGTCATTGGGGCCAAATCTATGCCCGCTGTACTCACCGAACTCATTTTTATCTGCGTATACAGGCAAACGAGGATCATTATTGTTCTGCAATGCATCAATTATAGGCTGTTGCATCCTCCATCCGGAATGTTTCGGAGCTCCGGGCTGAGTTCCCATCGATTCGTACCAGATCTCCTGGTCCGGCGCTACACCCGGAAAGTACCAATAGGCATTATCGCTGTTCTCTTTCATAATCGGGTATTTCCCTGAATTTCCGAGAACATCCTGAATCACTTCTTTTGCTGCAGCTTCATCGGCAGAGGACATGCGAATTGCAATTCTTAAACGCAAGGAGTTACAAAACTTCTTCCACATATCTACATCCCCATGAAGCATAAAGTCACCTTCACCAATGGGGTCAGCATTCACATCAAACATATCGGCGGCCGTCTTTAATTCTGACAACAGCATTTTATAAATTGTTTCCTGCGAATCGTATTTCGGATACAACAAACCTTCCTCCAATTGGAACGCTTCAGAATAAGGCACGTCTCCCCACATATCTGTTGTTTTGTGTGCATTATACACCTTGAATGTCAAAGCAGCCGCATACAAATTATCGTTCCCCTCAGTTTCTGCAATGCGCATGGCGTCATTGGCATTAATCATAGCATCGTACATCCCTCGCCACATGCTATTATTAATATCTACCCGGTATTCGTAATCCGGAGCACTGATATAACCGGAATATGCGCCTGTATAGTAACAATTGAGCCTTGTGCCAAAGAGGGTATACATAGAAGTCAACATGGAAGAACCAAGGACATTACTTCCGGGTACATTTGTTGCTGCATTTGGATTCGCGTTCATCTCCTCAAAATCGTTGGTACAAGCACCAACAAAGATTAACACCGCAGCCAGTAAAAATAATTTTGCTTTTATTATAGTTCTCATAATTCTAATTTTTAAATCAATGATTAAAAGTTAACTTTTAGCTTTACTCCATAACTTCTGGTCGTCGGAATCTGGAAATTCTCAAATCCGACACCGCCTTCTCCTCCACCAAGTCCAACTTCAGGATCGATTCCCAGGTCCTTCGTTGTCTGGTCCTGGTAAAGAATAGCAAGGTTTCTTCCTACCAACGACAGATTGAGCTTATGAATCCATTTAATACTTTTAACATCAAAATCATACCCCAGAACCACTTCTCGCAACTTAACATAGCTGCCATCGAGAATTGAGTATTCGTGGTTATTCCACATCCATGATCCACCAAAATAATCCTGAGCAGATACCCGGATGTTATTTGGTGTACCATCTTCGAATACACCGTCAACGATCAAACCTTCTTCCCTTACATTATTTGCAGTTGTCACTGCATAGGAACCGGTTGGATAGGAATGCCATGCCGTGGTACTGAAAATATCACCACCCATTCTCGCATCCACGAGTACATTCAGACTAACTCCTTTGTACCTGAAGGTATTCGTAATACCACCTGTCCAATCTGGTGTTACCGTTCCAAGTTTTTCTCCTACACTCGTGGTTTTTGGAATACCCCTTGAATCCACAACAACTTTACCTGCCTCATTTTTCACAAAAGGCAATCCCCAGATCACACCCCACTCTTCTCCCGGGATTCCGAGTGTTTTAGCACCACCAAATCCCCCGGAAATGACGTAAGACTCCAAATCACCGTACAAGGTATTTACAACACTTTTGTTTTTTGCCCAGTTAATGGCCATATCCCAGCTCAGGCCATCTCGTTTCTGCAATAAACTACCTGTCACCATTAACTCAACACCTTTGTTCTGGATCTCACCAGCGTTCAGTCTCATCGAACCATAACCTGTTGTGCGTGAAGTTGCAACAGAAAGGATCTGATTCACCGTTGTCTGTTTGTAATAGGTAACATCGGCTGAAATCTTGTCGTTCCAGAATCTCATATCTGCTCCAATTTCGTAGGACGATGTTTCTTCCGGCTGCAGATCCACCGGGGGAAGTGTTCTTGTGGGGCTGAAAGTTGAAATTGAGTTATATGTACCGGCCGAATAAGTTCTGTCCAGTTGGTAAGCTCCCGTATCTCCCCCTACTTTTGCAAGGCTTGCTCTGACTTTAGCGTACGACAAGATATTCGATTCTACTTCAAAAGCATCTGTAACACTAAATCCTAAACTTACAGAAGGATAAAAGAACGACCAGTTATCAGCGGGTAGCGTAGAACTCCAGTCGTTACGTCCTGTCACACCAAGAAAGAGGTAATCTTTATATGATGCGTTTGCTGCAAAGTATAAACTGTTTGTTTCATACTCTCTTTTGTACATGTTTGTTCTAGGTGTTCCTTTCGCATTGGATATCGTATAAAGATCCGGAACTGTTAAATCATTGGCTCCCACACCCATTGATTTGTATTGGTCGTTACGGTAATTTCCACCAATTAACCCGTCGATACGAATATCACCTAATGTTTTATCAAAATTAAGGGTGGCATCCAGGTTCGACTCTTTTGTGAAAATAGACGTATCGTAGAACTGACCTCCTTTACCCTGGCGCTGATTTCTGCTTGTACCCGACTGAGTAATATCGCTCCTGTACTCATTGTAAAAGTCAACACCGTAGCGTGCATTGGCAAATAACCAATCGGTAATATTGAATGTTACGCTAAAGTTTCCAAAGAATCTATCCCTGGAAAATCCTGTTGTGTTTCTTTGGGTATAAAAAGGATTATCACCCCTCGGAAACATATAATCCTCATTTCCTTTTTCATAAAATAAGTCCTTCACGGTTTGCGTTGGATAATCGCGCTGCAGCCATCCAAAGATATCTGCCCAGCTGTAACCATTATTCGGAATGTTATCACTTTCTTTTCTCAGGTAAGTAAAATTACCCACTGCTGTAACCCATTTCGAAGGTTGTACAGAAAAGTTTCCGGCAATGGTATTCTGTTTCTGGTC
>JBFEWU010000297.1:0-5733 GCA_041546215.1 Draconibacterium sp.
ATTTACTGAAGAAACTCACCAAAGTGTAAAATTAAATGCCATTGAATGGGGCACGTATAAAATATATTATGAATTAACAACCAGAGACGAATGCTTAACCAGCGATACCTTTGATGTTCAGTTTCACCCCACACCAACTTCCGATTTTATTTTTGAAGATGATGCAAAATGTGAAGGCTACAGTAAAAAACTCATTTATACAGGAGAAGCCACAGATGATGCCATCTTTCATTGGGATTTAGATGGCTGTCATTTTGTTGATACACTGGGTTATCAAACCTACAATGTCTCGGTTGGTGCATTTCTTGAAGAACAACCATTCATTAAGCTTGTGATTGACGACAACCAATGCTGGAGTGATACAACAATAAAGCCATTAGGAGCAAAACCCAATTTCAAAATGACAGCGGATAACCTTCGGGGATGTGATTCATTGAGTCCGGTATTTATCTGCGAGTTGCTTACTGCTGACAAAGTTGAATATTTATGGAATTTTGGTGATGGTACAACTCAAACTATACCAAATCCCTTGAAAAATTATACCGACACAGGCTTTTTTGATGTTTCATTAATCATCACCAATCCTATTACTCAATGTAAGAATGGTTTTACCTTTGAGGATATGGTCAAGGTGTTTCCGACTCCAACGGCAGATATTACCGTAGACCAATCATTGTGTTATCCCGATTCCGCCCAGCTAGTTTACACCAACAATATCGACTCATCATTTTGTACGTGGAGTTTTGAGGATGCCCACCAGTCGGGTCCAGGGAACGACACTATTACCATGATAATGGATAAGCCCACTGGGAAAGCCATTTTAACCGTTGATGAATTTGGCTGTATCAGTCCTTCGGCTGAAGTCAGCTTAAAGCGAAAACCACACTTTAATTTCGATACCGACTCGTATGAAGGTTGCCAACCCCTTCTATTGGATGTTCTTGCCGAGCCGGAGGATGAATTTCTTGATTTTACCTGGCTGACCGATTCGCTACCTCACCCCACCGGGAATTCCACAACATTTTTATTGCCCGATTCAGGACGAATGGATATTGGTGTAATTGCCAGCTCACAGGAAACAGGCTGCTTCGACACGCTTGTTAAACCCCATTGGATCTGGGTTCATCCGAAACCTATATCGGCTTTCGAAGTAGATTACCCTGTGGCATTATTGGAACATTCAAAAATAACTTACACCAACCTTTCGCAATTAGCCAACTACTACTACTGGGATTTTGGAGACGACGTGACCTCGGCTGAAGAGAATCCATCACATACATTTACCCAACTTGGAGAATATAACTCACAACTTATTGTGGAGTCTGAATTTGCCTGTCTCGACACCAGCGAGTTTCTCATTAAAATTCTTCCATTTTCGGTGTTTACACCCAATGCATTTCGTCCCGCCAGTGAGATTTTGGAGAACAGAACTTTTATGCCGGTGGGAGTTGGTGCCGATGCAAGCCGGTTTAACCTGAAAATATTTGACCGTTGGGGACAAATTATGTTTGAAACAAACTCCCCCGAAAATCACTGGGATGGGAGCACAAAAAGTGGAGAACCTGCGCCAATGGGTAATTATGTCTGGATTTCGCATTACTACGACATCCAGGGATATGAACACAACCAAAAGGGACAGGTTGTGCTGGTTCGTTAACGCTTACATTTCTCCAAACTCCTCTTCATACCTGTCGAAAAACGGAAGTGTTTTACCTTTCTTGATCTCGCGTAATAAAAATGACATGGATATTTCACTGGTACCTCCGGAATCTCCCCAAAGGCCGGATACTGTCATGTCGTAAGTATAGGTAAACTGCCATTTTTTACGTACAAATCCAACTAAAAATATCACAGCATCGTAACGCATTCCAAAATTCTGGCGAAACCATGCTCCGGCTGCAACTCCGCGTTTAGCCGCGAACAGACCATAATTTATCTGATCAAACTCCCCTTGTTTCTGAAAAATAAGTTGTGGAGAAATATCAAACTTTTTACGGTGGTGACCATATAAATACACGGGTAAACGGGCTCCCAAATGTGCCGAATACTTTCTGTTCAATTTCACATTACTCTCTCCTCCACTGATAAATGACTGATTGGGCTCATTTAAATGATGAGCCGCCAATCCAAGAAATAACCGCTTACTGTAAACCAACACGCCCGTGGAAAGATCAACGAAAGAATAATTCGGATCGTTCAGGTATGCCATTTCTCCTGAAACTCCATGAGATCCAAAGTTGACATCTAAATTATCGGCAAATACCAAATCACCTGCTTTTAATGATTGCTGATGATACCCCACTTGTATCCCTCCATTAAAAAAATAATTTTCACTTAGCCTGACATTAACAGCATAGGCCACATTTAGCTGCAAGGAGTTTAATGCTCCATTTGCCTGCGCGTCGTTAATTAAATTAAAACCCAAACCACCTCCAAGCTTCTCAACAGGCATATCGAATGCAGCACTGTAAGTATTAAAAGCATTGTCGAATGCATGCCATTGGTTCCTATACTGCAAAGCCACCCTGGGCACACCGATTGTTCCGGCAAAGGCTGGATTTAAATAAAGTGGATTAGAATAAAACTGAGAAAAAGAAACATCCTGTGCCCAGACAGAAGCTGTCCAAGCCACAAAAAAGAAAACGACCCTATACTTTTTCCGAATCTTCAAAACAATATTACCCGATTAGGCCATAAAGATAATTTTATTTATTTCTGATGCTTACTTGGAAACCAAACATTTTATGCTAAAAAAAGAGGCTGCCAAATTCGGCAACCCCAAAAAATCAAAATAAAAATTCGCGTTTCCTGTTTATTGTATCCCTTTGTGTGTTAAACCCGAACGATGCTTTAGAAAGTCTGACCGGGCATAAGGATCAAAAGAAAAATGGAGCATTTCATGGGCTAACTCAGCCCCTCTCAGATGGTCTTAATTCCAAATATCCCTGTTAACCATCCAGTACTCCATGGTCAGATCCTTTTCTGTTTCTGTTTCAATGGTAATGGGACTTTCTGCATCCCAAACTTTTTCGTCTGTCATCCACTCCTCAAGCGCCAAATCCTTTGTTTGAAAATCCCAAACCAACGGTATGGTCATCCAACTTTCCAATTCCAAACCTGGTTCTGTGACCTCTGCGTAATGTGCAGTTCCAGTACTCCACACATTCTCATCCATCATCCAGTTTTCAAACTCCAAAGCAACTTCTGTGTTCTCATGGCTTGAGGCTTTTACATCGTGTTTTGTGGCCTTTGCGTTTACGGCAAATAGCGTTACAAAAATTAATGCGACTACGAGTTGACTCATTCTGGTTTTCATGTTTTCTGTTTTTACTGTTTCTAACTAATTGTTTGTCTTCTGCCTGCCCTGTGCAGGTCTTTTGTTGTTTCTGTTTTCGTAATATATGACTGATTACGCCCACAAAGGTTACATGATGTTTTGTTAAAAAGAATAAAAAAAATGTTAATGAGTTCTTAAGGTCGGTAAATGACCTGGACTATCGGTAAATAAAAATACCTTTTGGTAGGTTTTCATCCAGATCTGCCGGTAAATGGCGAAAAATCCCAAAAACAGCCGAACCACTTCCCGACATCGAGGCATAAACTGCGCCCAATTCATAGAGTTTGTTTTTTAAGTTCTCTATTTCCGGATAGAGTGGAAATATGCTTTTTTCAAAGTCATTTCGAATTACTCCTTCCCAGTTCTCAATGGCTAAATGCTCAATTTCTTTTAAATTGAAAACGGCCGGGGATGGAACAATATTCCCGTAGGCTTCAGAAGTACTCACCGGGATATTGGGTTTAACAATCACAATACTGAATCCGGATATATCCAGATTTATTTCTTCAAACTGGTTCCCAATCCCATGTGCAAAAGTGGGTATATTCTGAATAAAAAAAGGACAATCGGCTCCAATTTTCGCAGCATAATTTTCCAATTTTTCAGATGGCAGACCGAGACTAAAAATCTCGTTTAACATCTTTAAAGTGAATGCAGCATCGGCCGAACCGCCTCCCAGTCCTGCACCAAAGGGAACTACCTTATGAAGGTGTAACTTTACCGGCGGCAAATTAAATTTATTTTGTAAAAGTTGATAGGCTTTAAAAACCAGGTTATTTTCCGGTTTGCCGTCAATTTCAATTCCCGACGTGGTAAATTCAGTTTTATCTGATTCAATAATTTCCAATGCATCGGTCAATTTTACCGGATAAAAAATAGTTTCAAGGTTGTGATAACCATCATCGCGCCTGGAAACCACATTTAATCCAATATTTATTTTGGCATTGGGAAATGAAATCATAGTGTAAAAATAAAAAAGCCACCCGAAAACACAGGTGGCAATTTAATATTTATTGATAATTTTTTTTAGTCGGAAAATGCTTCATACTCCTCAGGCGAACCACAGGTACAGATCAGGTTTCTGTCTCCCCAGGCATTGTCAACCCTTCCAACCGGCACCCAATATTTGTTTTCACGAATCCATTCCAGCGGATAGGCTGCTTTTTCTCTCCCATACTGGTGGTTCCATTCGTTGGCACAAACACTTTGGGCTGTGTGCGGAGCATTTTTCAACACATTGTCTTCCTTGTCAACTTCCTCATTTTCAACTTCTTTTATTTCATCGAAGATTGAATTCAGCGCATCAATAAAACGATCCAACTCCGGTTTCGATTCACTTTCAGTGGGCTCAATCATTAATGTTCCATGAACCGGAAACGATAGTGTTGGTGCATGAAAACCATAATCCATCAATCGTTTGGCAATATCCTCTTCGGTGATTCCGGCCGATGCTTTTAAATGGCGGCACTCAAGAATAAGTTCGTGAGCTACCCTTCCATTTTCACCGGTATATAAAATCCCGTAGTTATCCTTTAGAGCCGTAGCTATGTAATTGGCATTTAAAATGGCCACCTTTGTTGCTTCAGTCAATCCTTCGGCACCCATCATTTTAATATAGCCGTAAGTAATGGGCAACACCGATGCGCTTCCCCATGGAGCTCCTGAAACAGCTGTAATTCCAACGTGTCCGTTATTCATTATGGGATGCGAGGGTAAAAACTCGACCAAATGGCTGGCCACTCCAATGGGACCAACACCCGGTCCACCACCACCGTGAGGAATAGCAAAGGTTTTATGCAAGTTCAGGTGGCAAACATCGGCTCCGATCATTCGTGGGTTGGTTAATCCAACCTGTGCATTCATATTTGCACCATCCATGTACACCTGGCCACCATTGTCGTGAATCACTTCACACATTTCAACAATCGACGATTCGAAAACACCGTGGGTTGATGGGTAGGTCACCATAAACGACGATAGATTGTCCTTATGCAATTCGGCTTTGGCACGAAGATCATCCATGTCAACATTTCCACGATCATCGCATTTTACAACCACCACTTTCATCCCTGCCATTACCGCACTTGCAGGATTGGTTCCATGGGCCGACGCAGGGATTAACACGATATTGCGATGCTGATCACCACGACTTTTATGATATTCGTGTATGACCATCAATCCGGCATATTCACCAGCGGCTCCTGAATTGGGTTGTAAACTAACATCAGCCATTCCTGTAATTTCCGATAAATCGCGACGAAGCTCTTCCATCATTTCGTGGTACCCCCTTGCCTGGTTCTTAGGAATAAACGGATGCAAACCGTTAAACTCAATCCAGCTTAAGGGAAGCATTTCGGTAGCTGCATTCAGCTTCATTGTACACGATCCCAGGGAAA
>JBFEWU010000523.1:0-2699 GCA_041546215.1 Draconibacterium sp.
ATTTGTTATCTGTTGTGGTGCAACCAGGTTAAATATCTGGTTTTCTTGTGCAGTTTCAACGGCCCAAACGAAAGCATTCACCAAATCATATTCATGAATAAAGGGAAATGCTTGTTTGCCAGTACCAATTCTGCCTCCTAATCCAAGTTTAAAAGGGGTGAGTAAATTTTTTATTGTCTTCGCCTTTTTCCCAAGCACCGGGCCGATTCTGAAAATAGTTGTCTGAATTGAAGAAGGGAGTTGTTCCAATGTATTTTCCCATTCATATACCAATTTCCCTAAAAAAGCAGCATCAAAAATCTTGCTGCTTTCATCGTGTGAATAGCCTGATTTATAGATGCCAATGGCTGATGCTGAAATAAATTTTTTGGGTTGTCTGTCAGGACCTAAATTATTTATTGCGATTACCAGCTTTTTTGTGGTTTCAATGCGGCTATCGTATATAAGTTTCTTATTTTTTTGGGTCCAGCGCCTCAATACAGAAGCACCGGCCAGGTTAATAATTACATCACTACCTTTAATTTCACCTTCAAGCACCGAAACAGCCTGACTGAAAATTTCCCGTTTTATTCCGGAAACCTGATGACCCTTTTCAGTTAATGCTTTCATCAGTAGCTGACCTATATAGCCATTAAAACCGGTAATTTTTATTTTCATCTAAATATCTATAAATCTGTTTATGATATATACTAGCCTTTTGATCTTTTTCTATTGGTCATGAACTCGTCCCGATACTTCGGGACTCGTTTCATGTTGTTCTTAAACGTTCAGTTGGTAACTCAAATTCACCTGCTGAATAGGGTTGATTACCGTTGCATGGCGTTTTAGTTTTAAGATACGCAATACTTTGTTAGTTAAACAAAAAGAATCAGATTTTAGTTGATAAAAATTGGAAGGAGAGCTGTTGAATTGTTACTTTTAGCTTTTCAAAATGAGAGCTAGCAATATTCATATCATAGCACGATTACATCGTTGGCGACTACATCACTTAAGTGAGCGTGGTTTTATTACCATCTTAAGTATTCTTGTTGGTGTTCTTGCCGGCGTGGCAGCAGTAATTATTAAAAATACGGTTTGGCTTACGCAACGATTCGTGCATTCTGTTGTTGAGTCGAATGAGGTAGTAAACTATCTGTATTTTGCTTTGCCGGTAGTCGGAATATTTATTGCAATTTTAGTGGTAAAATATTTGGTTCGGTCAGAGGTGCGTCATGGAATACCAAACGTGCTTCACAGTATTTCAAAACGGAACGGAAAAGTTAGTAATCATAACTTGTATTCATCGGTAATAACCAGTTCCCTGACTGTTGGTTTTGGTGGATCTGTGGGATTGGAAGGACCAACTGTGGCGACCGGAACTGCATGGGGATCGTGGTTGGCACGGGTTTTCCGTCTTAATTATAAAAACACCATACTGATGTTGGCCTGTGCGTGTGCAGGTGCTATGGCTGCTATTTTTAAGGCGCCCATTGCAGCAATTGTTTTTGCGGTTGAAGTAATTATGATTGACTTAACTGTATTTTCACTGGTCCCCTTGTTATTGGCCTCGGCATCGGCGGTCTTAACTTCCTATTTGTTTCTTGGGCAGGATGTTTTGTACCCTTTCAATGTAACGCAAACTTTTGAATTGGGCGATTTACCTTTCTATATTTTACTCGGAATTGTTGCTGGTTTCGTTTCTGTGTATTTCACAAAAATGTACATGTTTATTGGTGAACAGTTTGATAAACTGAAAAATAATACATACAGGCTTATTGTTGGAGGCATTGGATTAGGAATTCTTATCTTCTTTTTTCCGTCGCTTTACGGCGAGGGGTATGAAGCGATAAACGAGTGCCTGGCAGGTAACCTGCATTACCTGTTCGACAATAGCATTTTCTATTCTTTTCATGAAGAATTGTGGGTAGCACTAATTCTTTTGGCAACAGTTATTTTGTTGAAGATTGTGGCCACTTCCTTAACTTTCGGAGCCGGAGGTATTGGAGGTATATTTGCTCCAACACTGTTTATGGGTGTGAATACCGGGATGCTTTTTGCTCAAATTGTTAATGTAATGGGTGGCAGGCAAATAAGTACGAATAATTTTGCCTTGATCGGAATGGCAGGTTTAATTGCTGGTGTTTTACATGCTCCACTCACCGGGATATTTTTAATTGCCGACATATCAGGAGGATACGAACTGTTTGTGCCCTTGATGGTAACGGCTACTTTTGCTTTTTTGATTGTGCGTACATTTACGCCAAATTCAGTTTATCACATTCAGTTGGCTCGCCGGAAAGAGCTGCTTACACACGATAAGGATGCCAATGTACTTCAAATGATGGATGTGAAAAAGTTGATTGAAACCGACTTTGAAGTACTCAGTCCGGAAGCCACATTACGCGATTTAACAGTGGCCATATCAAGAAACCACAGAAACCTTTTTCCTGTGGTTGATGCCGATGGAATAATGGTTGGAATGTTGAAAATGGATGATGTACGAGAACTGATCTTTAAGCATGAGTTATACGATACTGTTAAGATAAGTGGAATAATGTATATGCCTGAATATCAAATTAACCCAAATGATAATATGGAAGTAGTGGTGCATAAGTTTGAATCTTCAGGAAGATATAATCTTGCCGTAATTGATGACGGGAAATATATAGGTTTTGTTTCGCGAGCCAAAGCTTTTACTCGCTATCGAAAAAAGATAATAG
>JBFEWU010000505.1:0-2983 GCA_041546215.1 Draconibacterium sp.
ATTGCTTAATTCAACTCAAAGTGTAAAAGGAAAGGATGCATTGGCCGATTTGCTGGATTTTGAGAAAATAATGGTTGACCTCTATTATAAAACCTGTAATGAAGTAATAAAAGAAAATGCTCCCAATAAACTTTACTTAGGCAGTAGGCTGCACAACCATTATTATCCGGAAGATTTGGGGCATCAGAAGTGGATTGTTCCCATAGCTGCAAAATATTGCGATGTCATTAGTTTTAATCGTTATCGTTTTGCTCCCAACGATCTGCAGCCCCACTACCCAAGCATTGACAAACCAATAATTATTGGCGAATTTCATTTTGGTGCTTTAGATCGCGGTATGCTGCACACCGGTTTGCGCTCGGTGCAAAACCAGGAACAACGTGGAAGGGCTTATTACGAATACATAAAAGCTGCTTTGGAAAATCCTTACCTGGTAGGTGCTCATTGGTTCCAGTACGGCGAGCAGGCTGTAACGGGTCGTGGCGATGGCGAAAATTACCAAATTGGCTTCCTCGATGTTTGCGACACTCCATACCAGGAGACTGTTGATGCTTGCCGCAAGATAAGTGATCAAATGTATGAGATAAGATTAAACGAATAAAGTGATGTACATGATGAGAATATACTACCTTTTACTGGCCGGCTTATTTCTGGCTTTGAATACCGATGCGCAAAGCACTCAAAATACCTGGCGATTCATTAACATTCCGGATTACCACAATGCCGAAGGTTTCTCCAGAAACATTCCCGAAAGGGAACAACGTATTGCCGAGCAAACAGAGCAGTTCAAACAAATGAAAGCAAAGTATGGGGGCGAACTTATTATCATGCCCGGTGACTGCAACGGCGGACACTGGTACAGGGAAAAGTACCTGAAACAATTCAAATTGTATCCCGATTATGCCAATTACAATACAAAACAAGTGATTTTAGAAGCCTCGCGACTCTGTTACCAAGGACTCTGGGATATCGTTCACGATGGTGACTACAAGAACTTCTTAATGGCAGTGGGCGACCATGAATTGGGTGATAATCCCTGGAGAACAGGCAGTGAGGTAGTAAAGCATATTGCTTCTTTTCGTCAGGGTTTTGCCCGTATATTCACATTGGATGAAAACGGGAAATCAAGGTTCACAGAAAAGATTGGTAAGGCTCTGCCTCGTCCTGTGGGGACTATCTATGAACACACTTCCAATGCAGTTCAGTACAAAAATGTACTTTTTGTAACACTTGATATGTTTCGCTTTGATGCCTTAGACAAAAACCTGGGTGATCAGGGAGTTATTCGTGGAGACATTACCGGCAAGCATATGGAATGGTTTGAATCCGTTTTAAGCGAAGCTCAGAACATACTTTCTATAAAGCACATTGTCGTGCAATCACATTTGCCCATAATTTACCCGGTAAGAAAGTATGCCAGCAGCGGTATGATGGTGGACAAAAAGCAGAGTGAAAAAATATTAAATGTGCTTAGAAAGTATCACGTAGACCTATACCTTGCAGGTGAAGTACATATGAATACGGTCACCAAAGATCCAAAATCAAATTTAATACAGTTGGTAGCTAGAGGTAACAGGCTGTCGAATATCACCCTGGTTGATGTGCAGGACAAAAAGCTTTTGATTCGCACGCATCATCAAAATGGCGATAACCTTGGTAGTCTTACCATTGATAAATCATCAGTACTGACAAAAATTGAAGGTTCGGGATTGTTAAAACCATTAAATCCAAAAGGATTACAAATACATTGGAGTTTCGACAAGCAACTCCATGACACGAATTACAAAAACAGCATTGAAGGTATATTTCCAACACAAGGAAAACACAATCCTTTAATGTCAAACATCACCAATCCAATTGTATATCTCAATGATGGTGGATTTAACTACGATTATTCACTGATTGGCTGTTCGGCTGCACAGGCTGAAGGTATTATCGGTGATGCCGTACAGATAAACTCTGCCACCAATTTATTTTTATTGCCAATTGGGCCAATGGATTACGGATATGAAAGAACTTTGGCCTGCTGGATTAAAACTACTACAAAAGCTAGAAGGCTTATTCTGAATAGTGGTTCTTACTGGGGCAAAACAGGCCAGTTCTTTAACCTTGGAATAAACGACGGAAATCTGGAATTGGCGCTGCGCCCTGAAATATATACGGTAACCCGCAATCTTTCCATTAACGATGGCGAATGGCACCATCTCGCAATCGTTGTGCCCAAAGATGAAGCAAAAATCAACGAAGTAAAACTTTTTGTTGATGGCAAACTGATTGAGGACAAATATACCTCACAGCCGGAAGTCAGAATAAATACCTCCCAGGCCAACTGGATGGCCATTGCCACGCAAACAAAAACGTACAAGACCGATTTAACAAAGACAATGAATATGAAAAATTATGAGGGTTTGTTAGATGATTTTTCCCTATGGACACGGGCGCTGACTGAAAAAGACATAAAGCGAATATATACACAAGGCTTGAAAGGGCAAAGTGCCTTAATCATTGAAGAAGAACGAATCACAGAATAAAAACAGCTATGCTAAAAAAAATTAAATTACACCTTGGCTTTTTGCTGATTCTTACGGGATTTCAAACTCTGTACGGGCAACAAGCAGAAAAACAAAATCAGCCAAATATCATCTGGTTAATGGCCGAAGATATTGGATTGGACATTGAATGTTATGGAATGCAGGCGGTGAAAACTCCGGTATTAAACAATCTCGCTGAGGAAGGAATACAGGCAATTACATAAATAAACCACTATGCAGTGGAAATACATAGGTTTAAAAATAGAATGGAATTCTATAAATAAAGAAAAAGAGGACGGAAGACAACCAGAAATTGATTAATTATTATTGTCTATTGATTAATAAGGATTTTCAGATATTCAGATTATCGGATATTCAGACATCCAGTAATCTGGTAATCTGGTTATCCCGAAAACAACGACAACAATGACAACAACGACAACAATGACAAC
>JBFEWU010000444.1:0-3616 GCA_041546215.1 Draconibacterium sp.
ATAAATTGCAGGGTTTTAAACCAAAAACTAAATAATAAAATCCATTTAAGTTAACTGCAAGTTCTATGGGTGAAAAATTTGTAGCGCTAAAATCCTCCTACACTCCAACCTTGGCGGTAGGTGCGACTCAGAAATTTATTGGCTTCAGGGCTATTGGGAAAGTTTAGCTTTACAGGATCCCATTCCAATAGTTTATCCGGCACCCGTATGGCCACTGTCCCCAATAGTATTGCCTCAGTCATTGGCCCGGTCTGAGCAAAGTGCGACTCTGTATTTTCACCTCCCCGGCAAGCGTCAACAAAATGATGATAATGATTTCGCTCCTCAAATTCCGGGGCTTTGTAATGTTTAAACTTTTCCTCCGGTAGTAATGCTGTACTCCCTCCGTGAACAATTAACATAGCTCCCTTGGTACCAATGAGCACTGCCGATTCGGGAGGATATTTCTCACCCGGATACATATCCTGTATCTCTTGCGGCGGGTAAAACTCACCGTCGAACCACTCAATGGGCAAGGTACCTGATTCAGTCATTTTGTTACCGGGAAACTGCCACGTGATATGATTGCTTTGTGCCCATGTATCGGCACGCCTTTCGGCCGATACTTTCCACGACTGCTGAACCTCAGCAATTACCGAGTGAGGAGCTTTTAAATCCAGTCCTTTCCAAACCGCATCAAATATATGGCATCCGATATCTCCCGACCATCCGGTGCCAAAATCGAGCCAGGTGCGCCATACCATAGGATGGTAAATTCCGGGAGCATAGGAGCGCATGGGAGCAGTCCCAATCCATAAATCCCATTCCAGGTTCGCAGGTGCTTCATATTGCTCAGCCGGCCGTGGACCCGCCAAACGATATTTTTCTATACCCGGTCGGTTGGAACACAGATAGGCATGTTTTATCTTTCCAATAACACCGTCTTTTATCATTTCAACGGCCCGTCTGTCGTTTGCCGACGAGGCATGTTGTGTACCTAGCTGAGTAATCACACCTGCTTTAATTGCCGTTTCTGTTAATTTACGTACTTCGGCAACATCATGACACATTGGCTTTTGCAGGTATACATGTTTTCCCAGGGCAATGGCTGAATATGCAACAGCATAATGGTTATGATCCGGAATCGTTATGCTAACTGCCTGGAAGTTATCGTTCTCCTCTTCAAGAAGCATACGCCAATCGGTATAGGTATTCGCTCCGGGCACCAATTCTGAAGCTATCTTCAAACGGTCTGAATCCACATCGCAAATGGCTACAATGTTTACTGAAGGATGTTCAATATATTGTTTTAGATCATGCATTCCCATTCCTCCCACACCTATACATGCCATATTTAAAGATCCGACGGGTCCCGCATTGCACGAAGAAAAAATAAAAGGTGTTGCCACAACAGCAGTTGCTGTGGTTTGGATGAACTTCCGACGCGATAAATTTGCTTGTTGATTCTTCATTTTTAGCTAAATTAGGTTTATGTGCTTCCAATTTAATACTTATTCCGTGAGACAACAAAACATTTTCGGATTAATGATTTCAGTTCAAAGACGAATTTTCGCCAGAAGACCAAGGATTTGCTTTTGTTGTTTTACCAATCGAGAATGAACAGGAGCCACTTATGTGAATTATTCAGAAAACAAACTAGCTGAACTCTTTCAGAAATAGTATATTCGCTTATCATTCAATTTCCAGGTTATGAAACAAGTATTTACCTATCTCATTCTGATTGTAGCAGCTATTTTTCTTGGATTTCTGATTTTCAAGAAAAGCCCGCTTAATAAGACCGTTCCAATCTCCGAAAAGCCAAATGTGATTGTCATTCTAGGCGATGACATCGGTTATTCCGACATCGGCCCCTATGGTTCAGAAATAAAAACACCCAATCTCGACAGGCTGGCAGATGAAGGTATTCGTTTCTCACAGTTTTACAATATGTCAAAATGCGAACCTTCAAGAACGAGCCTGTTTACCGGACTATATGAAGGGGGTAAAAACGCCATAAATATTGCACAAATACTTCGTAAAGAAGGATATTACGTAGTTCATTCGGGGAAGGAACACTGGATGAAATGGGCGCCTGAACACGTTCGCGCGAAATATGTTTCCGACCAGTCGCTTACCTTTCGTGGCATGAATGAGTTTTTTGAACCACCGTCAAAAAAATGGTCGAATCCGTTTTTTTTAAACGGAAAGGAAGTGGGTGTCGACGAAATATACCACGAACGCAAACCATTTTTCAAAACCGATGCACTCACCGATAATGCGTTGAAATGGATTGAAGAGCCTGTGAGTAAAGGACAACCATTTTTTCTGTTTCTGGGATATGGAGCAGCTCATTACCCGCTTCAGTCGCGCCCGGAAGACATTGCCAAATACAGGGGAACTTACCTGAAAGGTTGGGATAACATTCGTGAAGAGCGTATGAAACGATTAATCGCGGGTGGATATTTCCCGGAAGGAACCGAATTGAGTCCTCCAAGTGCAAATATTAACAAATTCCGTGGTCATCCAAAGGGCAACGATGAAATCCGTGAGAAAATTCCCCTGTACCGGCCATGGGAAACATTGAGTGCTGCAGAAAAGGATGAAATGGATTTGGAGATGTCGGTATTTGCCGGGATGGTAGACCGCATGGATCAAAACATTGGCCGTGTTTTAAATTATCTCGATGAAAGAGGAATTGCCGATAACACCATAGTAATTTTCTTGTCCGACAACGGCTCGTGCCCCTACGACAGCAACCGCGATTTTGATTATCCTCCAGGAGTTGCAGAGGGATTCAGAACACTTTGTGCTGCTTGGGCAAATGCCGGAAATACGCCTTACAGGTATTTTAAACAATATGGGCATGAAGGAGGTACACAAACGCACTTTATTTTGCGATGGCCTAAAAATGTAAAAGCCGGGCAAATGACACACCAACAGGGGCATATTGTTGATATTGCACCCACCATTTTAGAAGCTACGAAAACTCATTTCCCGAAAAAATATGGCACCATCGAATGCCAGCCACTCCAGGGAAATTCACTTTTGCCAATTTTAAAAGGCGAACAACGTGAAGAGCCGGAATTCTTTATGTCAGGTTGGACCAACAAATTCCGCATGTTTCGTCAGAAGGACTGGAAAATTGTAAAACTGAATAATGAAAACTGGGAACTTTATAATTTAAGTAAAGATCCGACTGAACTTCATAACCTGGCTCCAGAGGAACCTGGTATTGTCGAGGATCTGGAGAAAGCTTATGAGGCGAAACAGAAAGAATTGAAAGCACAGGCCAGCGAGTAATACCTTCGCATAAACAGGGGAATTTAATGACTAAGCCTTTACACACTTGAAGTACATAGGTTTAACGTTGAATGGAAGTCCGAAGACGGAAGGAAATTGATTATTGATTATTGATGACTGATTAATGGCTTGGGTAATATACTCTGACATTCTAAAACTCTGACATTCTGATATTCAACAGCGACATCCAGCGATCCGGGACAATTCCACCCTTCGACTACGCTCAGGGTGACAACCCGACAACAATGACAACAATGACAACTTACAATTGATTATTGATTAATGTAAATGGAGGTTAAACGGTATGAGGGATACGGAATTAACAATGACAATGACG
>JBFEWU010000473.1:0-3270 GCA_041546215.1 Draconibacterium sp.
CTTGGTTTTTTAGGGATAATGTACTTCTACAATCTGGTATTTATTGTTATTAATTCAATCCGGATCAATAATGAAAGAAATGTTGTTTATTATCCCAAAATTGGATTTTTAAGAAAATAAAAGCACGGCCACACAACATATTGGAAATTGCATCGCGGGGTTCGTGCGGTGTCGTTCGCTGGATTCTCGTTTCGCTGTTCCGTCCGCCAGATGGCGGACTGGAACGTTCACCAAAATCTGCCCCGGCAACATGCACTAAACCTTAGGTTTAGTTTTGAAAAACGTCATAGTATTAATAAAATTGACTACTTTTGATAGTATCATATGATACTATCGAAAGGCTTAAACAATGAAACCACGTTACGAAATAACAAGTAAGATTTTAAATTTGATTGCTTCTGTCTCGGAGAAAATTGGAGAAGTTAATGCTGTGCATTTAAATAGACCTCCGACAGCGTTGAGAAAAAAAAATAGAATTAAAACTATTCAATCTTCTCTTGAAATTGAGGGTAATACCATAACTGTTGAACAAATAACTGACTTGTTGAACAACAAAAGAGTACTAGCACCTCAAAAGGATATTACGGGAGTAAAAAACGCTATAAATGTCTATAATCAGCTGGATAAGTTTAACGTTTATGATTTAAAATCTTTATGCAAAGCACATGAGATTTTAATGGAAGGACTTGTAGAGAGTCCAGGTAAACTGAGAAAAACTTCTGTTGGAATTGTAAAAGGAAGTGACATCGCACATGTTGCCCCTCCCGGGGAAATGGTTTATTCTCTAATGACAGACCTTTTCAAATATCTAAAAAATAACGATGACCTAATTCTAATTAAAAGTTGCGTTTTTCATTACGAATTTGAGTTTATACATCCTTTTATTGATGGGAATGGTAGAATGGGAAGATTGTGGCAGACAATGATTTTAAAAGAACACTCCCTAATCTTTGATTTCTTGCCAATTGAAACTTTAGTAAAATTAAGGCAGCAAGAATATTATAACGTTTTGGGTAAGTCAGACAAAGAAGGAAGTTCAACACCATTTGTTGAATTCATGCTTGAAATAATTCAAGATGCCCTTGAGGATTTACTAAAAGTGCAAAATATCAGCTTGACAGGTAATGATAGGATTTTAATTTTTAAAGAGATAATTGGAAGCAAAGAATTTTCAAGACAAGACTATTTAAGGACATATAAAGAAATATCACAAGCAACTGCAAGCAGAGACATGAAAGTTGCGGTTGAGAACGGAATAATTAAGAAGTTTGGAGACAAAAGAACGACAAAATATTTATTCAATTAAAAAACTAAACCTAATAATTAAGGTTCTGATGGCATGCAATGAAAAGTGTCTGGGTACCGGCAATTGAAAATCCTGAAAAATTATCTGAAATTTTAACTTCATTTTTCTCGAGACATACCAATTAAGACCTTGCGCAGAACAAAAATCATGTTAGCGATTAAAACACGAAACGCTAACAATGTATAGAATAATAGCAGAAATACTAGTAAAATCAAGGTTTGTTGCCCGCTTCAATTTTCATGTAACTTGACAGGGATTTGCCACTCAATCGGCTACTATTATTATACTTACCGTCAGCAAACATTAAAACGAACCGCCTTTAGTTAAATATATTTGTAATTATTTAATTAATGGATGTTTTTATTTAAGATTAATTGATATATCTTAAATAAGAGTTATCTTTGATTAAGAAAAAGCAGATAGGAATGAAGGATTTTAAATCAGGACATTACATAAGCCAGGGAACATACAAAAGCTTCCAACCTGAAAAAATAAACAAGCAGTGGGTAGTTGACAATTTGCAATTGATCAATCTTTTATGTCAAGCTGACAGACAGCTCGGAAGGTTGGATATGTATTCGGAATATATTCCCAATATTGATTTATTTATCAGTATGCACATCGCAAAAGAAGCAACTAAATCAAGTAAAATTGAGGGAACAAAAACAAACATTGAGGAGGCAATTCTTGACAAAGAGAATGTTAATGAAGAAAAAAGAAATGACTGGGAAGAAGTCCAGAATTATATCTCTGCATTAAATCTCGCAATTGATAAACTCCAACAATTACCTTTTTCATCACGACTTATTAAGGAAACCCATAAAATACTTTTACAGGGAGTAAGAGGTAAACATAAACTGCCTGGAGAGTATAGAAAAAGTCAAAACTGGATTGGTGGAGCATCAATAAGTGATGCAACCTTTATTCCTCCGACTTTTGATACCGTAAATGATTATATGAGTGATATTGAAAAGTTTGTTCATTTGGAAGACAACCATTTACCCGATTTATTAAAAATTGCTCTAATTCATTATCAATTCGAAACGATTCACCCATTCTTGGATGGAAATGGGCGAGTTGGGCGACTAATAATAACCTTGTACCTGGTTGAAAAGGGGATTTTAAAAAAACCAATTCTGTATTTATCGGACTTTTTTGAAAAAAACAGAACACTATATTATGACAATTTAATGAGAGTTAGAGAAAATAATGATATTATTCAGTGGATTAAGTTCTTTCTGGTTGGGGTAATAGAAACAGCAAAGAACAGTATTGAAACATTTGATGGTATTTTAAAGCTCCAAAAAGAGATTGAAATTAAAATTCAAAGATTGGGGAGTCGTTCAAATAACGCAATGCTTATTATTAATCACTTATTTCAAAAACCCGTTATGGACGCTCATTTAGCAAAGAAAATAACTAATCTTTCGATGCCATCTGTTTATAAATTGCTTAACGATCTAGAAAAAATAGGTATTATGGAAGAAGTAACCGGAGGTAAAAGAGGGCGATTATTTGTATTCAATGAATATTTGACATTATTTAAATAACGTTTGCTAATACTTTATAAATTTAACTGTGGTTTTTCAGTGCAAGCTCTCAACGTCCCAACTCGCATTAATTTTGTGCGTACCCAACCAGAAGGCAGCCCGTAATGCACAGTGTAAACTCATAATTTACCGCAGGCCGTTATAGGGCACCTTACAACGCGAACGTAGTGAGTGGACAACCTCTTCTTTGGTTGTCTCCGGTCTTCGTTCTTCCTTTGAGCTTCGTTCTTTCAGCTTTGAGTTTCGTCGTTCTTTTCTGCTGTCGTTGTTGTCTGAAAATCTGAAAATCCTGATCACATTAATCAATAATCATTAATCAATTTCTGCTTGTCTTCCGTCCTATTTATATTTATGTTTAGAATTCCATTCTATTCTTAAATCTATGTATTTCCGATGCATAGTGTTTTATTTAAA
>JBFEWU010000486.1:0-3197 GCA_041546215.1 Draconibacterium sp.
AAAACTGCTCACAGGACTGAGTTAACTTCTTTAATCGGCAATAACATTTCAAAGTGTTGCTGCGTATAACATTTCATCATCCAAAGATTAAAGGCCATGTTAGAATTAGCAGAATTTAAACATCAGAAAGAACAAGAACGCCGTAACAAAAAGCTTGTTGAACACTATTGGAACGGAAAATGGAACGAACGACGCACAGAAATTCTGGATGAATGTCTGTCGTCCAATGTGCGTTACCATGGAACATCGATGACCATAAATGGGATTGAAGAATATAAACAGGTATACCAAAGTTATTTGGCAGCTTTCGGGAAGTCAGAGCTTGAAATAACCGAATTAATTGCTGCGGGCGATAAGGTGGTAAGCCGTATCTCACTGAGCTGTTTACATACCGGCGAACTTGATGGTATACCCCCGGGCGGAAAGGAAATAAAACTGACTGTATTTACCATTTTCAAATTACAGGATGGAAAGATTGCCGAAGAATGGGAAATTCTGGATGAACTGGGTATGATGCAACAATTGGGCTTGGAACTGACCATGAAAAAAAATTTTAGCTAGCTGGACGATCTGCAGGCTAAATCACAATTTCATATTCACCAAGGATTACTAACTGGCAATGCAGCACCGCTTGTGGTCATATTGCTTAAACCCCAAAAAACTTATCCATGCTGTTTTATTCGCGTATGCCTAATTAATGTATGGCCTGAGAGTGCTAACGATGATCAAAAATATACTAAAATATATGCTCAGGGTATTTGTATCTGTTCTCTTCCTCTGCATGACATACCTGTTTTTTGCCGCATTGTTTTCAATAATTCCGGTTAACCGTAATCCTGCCCTCAACAAAGATATTGAAATATTTATCCGGTCGAACGGTGTCCACCTGGAGCTTATTCTCCCACTCCAAACAGCTGGTAAAGACTGGACTGATGAAATAAGTCTACCCCCGCAGATTGCCTCCAGTATTTCTCACCTTAGTATTGGCTGGGGCGACAAAAATTTTTATTACAATACACCCCAATGGTCGGACCTGACTTTTAAAACTGCCTTTAAGGCCTTATTCCTGAAAAGTGAGTCGGCCATTCACATTGATTTTTTCAGCAGGATAACACCGGGTAAACTGTGCAAATCAATTTTTGTAAACGAAGAACAATACCGTTTAATGGTACATTATCTTGAATCAGGCTTCCAACGAGATTTCAGGCAAAGGATAATACTGATTGAAGATTTGCACTATTCGGAATTTGATGGTTTTTACGAAGCCACCGGATCGTACAATTTGTTTTTTACCTGTAATACCTGGACAAATAGGTGTTTAAAAAAGGCCGGATTGAAAGCAAGCCTTTGGACACCTTTCGACCGGGGAACCTTGTATCATTACAGAAAAGAATAATCTCCCCTGATCCAAATCTGAGCTTCGTGGTTAAGTACCATCTTATATTTTCTGACAGACACAAATCCAGCGGATTTGAACGTGTATAGAAATATGAATGTGCCATGAAAGGTGCGACTCCAGCCGGAGTCGTATGTGAATGCCACGAACCTGGTTTTCTATAGACATTCGATACCTACGGCATCGTTCGTTCAAATAAAGATTGGTTAATGCATTTACAAATAATCGTTACAATGCTTATACCTCAACTCCCTGAGTTTGCCATGCCGATGACCCGGCAAAAACCAGATCGAAACAAATTTTTACTACTTTTATCACAAGCTCCTTGTGGTTATTGAGAGAAATTATTAATATATTCTGTGAAACATAAATTATTAAAGGGTGATAGTCGAAAACCTTTGTGAAACTCCGTGCTTCTTTCCCCGAAGGTATCCTCCGAAGGTATCCTCCGAAGGAATCCCTATGAGACCTATGGGGCCTTCGGCAGAAGGCCTTTACGTGATACCTTTTCTCAATAATCTCAGCGTCTTAGCGCCTTGGCGGTGGATAATGCAGCCGTTCCATATTACGGTAAAGTCCTGATAATAAAAACTTAACTTAAAATATATTCTAATGAAATCGAAACAGATTTTTCTTTTACTCCTGCTTATTGGTTTTCTTTCTTCATGCGAAAACCATAAGGAGTCTGATATATGGATAGCCACGGCACCTGCCGGAGAACGTTTTGTTCAAATAGACAAAGCCGGAACAACAATTATTCCCAA
Organism: Draconibacterium sp.; assembly: GCA_041546215.1. Classification (GTDB taxonomy): domain Bacteria; phylum Bacteroidota; class Bacteroidia; order Bacteroidales; family Prolixibacteraceae; genus Draconibacterium. Next base: position 2,161 of record JBFEWU010000486.1, read on the forward strand.
CGGGAGATTGCTTACCCCTCTGGGGAAAAGCATCGTTGTTGCACCTCACCCTTACGGACTAACCTTAAGCCCCGACGGGAATACGGCCATAACTGCCAATTCCGGAACAAATCCTTTATCCATCTCCATAATCCGGAATATCTTATCCGATTCCCCTGAGGTTCAACAAATACCCCCAGGGCCATCAACCGATGAAGGAGTTTTGGCTTCGGTATTTATGGGTTTGGCTGTTTCCAACGACAACCAGGTTGTTTATGTGGCCGGCGGGCAGGAAAATAAAATATTTATTTTTGATATAACCAATGGCGAGAAAAAAGGCTTTATCGATTGCTCCTACAAATCAGAAACAGCGGATTATACACATGGGTATATAGGTGATATCGTGCTCTCAAAAGACGGGAAGAAACTTTATGCTGTTGACCAGATAGGTTTCAGGATGCTAATTATTGATACTGAAACTCTGACACTGGAGCACAATGTTCAGGTGGGTCGTTATCCCTTTGGAATTTGCCTGTCTCCCGACGGAAAAAAGGTGTATGTAGCCAATGTAGGCATGTTTCAATACAATCTGGTTGAAGGCATCACCGAAGCAAATGTAGTTGAGAGAGCTCTGAAATATCCTGCCTTTGCCTACGGAAGCAAAGAAATGCAGGAAGGCATAGATACCGACAGTTTAAAGGTACCCGGCCTGGGGGAGATGAATTCGCCTGAAGCCTTTTCGGTTTTTACCGTTAATCTCGAAAATGAGGACCAGCCTGAGGTAATTGCCAAAACAAAAACCGGACATTTGGTGGGCGCAATGGTTGAAGGGATTCCGGCCGTTGGAGGCGCCAGTCCCAATTCGCTTGTGGCTACCAACGATTATATTTTTGTTACCAACGGAACAAACGACAACATTTCTGTTATATCCATTGAAAAAGACACCGTTGTTAACACCATTTACCTGAAACCCGACGAACGCATAAAACAGTTCAGAGGAGTCATTCCCTTTGGTCTGGCTCTATCACCCGATCAGCAGCGTCTGTATGTGGCCTGCT
>JBFEWU010000053.1:0-18074 GCA_041546215.1 Draconibacterium sp.
ATAAAAGTTGCCGACCACATAATTGATATTGGCCCGGAAGGTGGAAAACACGGGGGTAAAATTCTTTGCACAGGAACTCCCGAGGAAGTGGCCACGAATAAAAAATCGCATACGGCTAAATTTTTGAATGAAGAACTGGGGGTTGAGTTTCGGAAGTAGTTGCAGTTGCTGAATTGATATGCGCTTGACTTAGCTGAAAGCTCGAAGCTGAAAGCTGAAAGCTCAAAGGCGCCTCAGAGAAATGCTCGCTTTGCTAATTTTACGGAGCAGGGAGGTTGGGTGCTCACTGCCTTCGTATTGTCAGTGATGTCAGGTTCGCGTTAATGACAAGGCTAACCGCGACTACAATCACAACAGCCTTCAGGGCTTACCGCTCCATTCCAAACGCTCTTAAAGTCCCAAGGGGACGAAACATAACAGCACAGGGTGCAACCCTGTGAATCGAGCCAATGGAGGGATAAAGGGCTGAAAGCCCGAAACACTACCCTTATTAATGCCCGTTTGAAAGCAAAGACACCAGCGCAACAAACGTCCGGGGTGTTATGTAAGGCGTAGATAACGCTCCGGACGTTAAACGATACGTTCGGCACACATTGTACCAGACAATGGTTTATAAAAGATTGACGCCAGCGGCGTCACATGTTTATAGAAACAAGCTTCGTACAACCACATACGACTCCATCCGGAGTCGCACCTTCAGCTGTCCTTCCCTTTTTCTATACACATTCAAATCCGCGGGATTTGTGGAGGCTCGAAGCTCAAAGCTGAAAGCAGGAAGGCTACAAGTTGGGTATGGAGCAGATGAGGATGAGATCGCTTCGTCGCACATCACCGGGTGAATATGGATGCAAAATTCATGATCTAAAGCTCAGCACTTTTTGCTACATTTACTTTCGAAAACAGAAACGCATTGGAAATGAAGAACATCGAAATATTCTGCAAAAATACCGATTCAACACATATTTACCCCATGGGGACTTCCTTGCTCGAAATTAGCAGGAATTTAAATATAAAAACCCAAAACACCCTTTGTGGAGCTATTGTAAACCACAAGGTAAAAGAGCTTTCATTTTGCCTGGTAAAACCCAAGCACATCGAATTTATCGATGTGTCGCATCCCGATGGAATTCGAATGTATATACGCAGTTTGATTTTTGTACTTTATGCGGCTGTTAAAGAAGTTTTCCCCCATGTGGCTTTGCGCGTACAAAATGGGATCTCCAATGGTTATTTCTGTGAATTGCCGGGCCTGGAAAGGGAAATTACAGAGTCGGATATCTTCTCGATAAAACAGGAGATGAGAGCCATTATTGAAGCCGATATTCCTTTTGTGAAAAAGGGAATTATAACAAGCGCTGTTGTTGATTTACTGGAAAAACAAGGACTGCACGATAAAGCCGAACTGTTTGAGCAGCAGGGGCATTTGTACTCGTATCTTTACTTTTTGAAGGATCTGGGGAATTATTTGTACGGCAATTTATTGCCCTCAACGGGTTATATCTCCAATTTCGGTTTGGTTCCTTATTTTGATGGAATCCTGTTACAGGTTCCCCGCCGAAAGCATTTTAACCGGCTGCGAAAACTGGAAATGCATGAAAAATTATTCGATATTTTCCAGGAACAAAAAGAATGGGCAGAGATTCTGAATGTTTCCACAATCGGAAGCCTGAATAAGTTTGCCCTGGAGAATAAAAGTGGTGATATTATAAAAATATCAGAGGCGCTGCATGAAAAAAAGATAGCCGAAATTGCCAATATGATTTCATCACGAAACGGCGATGTAAAAGTAGTGCTGGTGGCAGGGCCTTCGGCATCGGGGAAAACTACTTTTAGCAAACGGCTTGGCGTTCAGCTGGCTGTTAATGGCATGCGCCCCTTCCAGATCTCGCTCGACGATTACTTTATCGACCGGGAGTTAACACCAAAAGATGCCCACGGTGAATACGATTTCGAAGCATTGGAAGCCATAGATATTGAGTTTTTTAACCGGCAGCTCATCGCGCTGTTCGAAGGGAAGGAAGTGCGTTTGCCAAAATTCGATTTTCAATTGGGAAAACGAACAGAAAACGGACATACTTTGCAGCTGGGAGAAGGCGATATTCTAATTGTGGAAGGAATACATGGAATGAATCCCCGCCTCTTACCCCGGGTTCATGAAGAAAATTGCTTTAAAATCTTTATTTCTGCATTAACCCAGGTATCGGTTGATGAACATACACATATTTCAACAGCCGACAACCGCTTATTGCGACGTATGATCCGCGACTGCAAATACCGGGGTTACCATGCCGCCGATACGATTAAACGCTGGCCATCGGTTCGTAAGGGCGAGGAAAAGAATATTTTTCCTTACCAGGAAAATGCCGACGTGATGTTTAACTCGGCCACCATTTATGAGTTGGCCGTATTAAAAAAGTATGCCGAACCCATTTTGAAACTGGTATTGGAGAATCAACCGGAATATACCGAATCAACCCGCTTGCTTGAGTTTCTTTCGTATTTTAAACCCATTAGCGATCAGGAAATTCCACCTACCTCGCTTTTGCGCGAGTTCCTGGGAGGAAGCAGTTTTGCCTATTAATGTAGCTTAACGCTTAACATTTTTCTTATACACATTTATCCAGTCGTCAACGCTCAGCTTTGTGCAGAGTTCAGCAATTAGATCGTAAGGGATTTTTTCAATCTTTTTAAAGCGTATACAACTTTTTCCCATGTCGGGTTTTGTTGTACAGTGTTTGGAGTATTCTGAAACAAACCAATCGTAAAGTTCCTTCTTTGCATAAATTCCCATGTGGTAAACTGCCACAAAGTTTTTTTGCCAAGCAATATTCATAAAAGGGAGGGGGAGCTCCGGCGTACAATGATAGCCATCCGGATAAATGAAATGTGGTACAACATAGCCAATCATTCCGTAGTTAATGCATTCTTCAAAACCTTTGGGTAGGTTCTTCTGAATGACAGCACGAAGCTTTTTTATAACTTCTTTTCTGTCCTCAGGAAGCTGTGCTATGTATTCTTCCGGTGTATTTGCTTTTAGTTGCATTACACATATTTTAGTTAAGTTTTTATTTTCAAAACGCTCAGCAATATAAAGCTGCCTTATTTACCACTGCAAAGGCGCGAGATTATTATAAAAAGTTATCACACAAAGATGCTCAAAGAAGCACGGAGTTTCGCAAAGTTTTACCCTTGCTGCCGCCCAATAACCATTTATGATTTTGGATTACAGAGTAAATTGAATGCATGCTCATAATTTTCTGTACCTTTGCGCGCAATACATAGAAACATGAACTTGTAAAGTTACTAGTACCTTTTCACGATCAAATCTTAATTAAACTCGATTGATATAACAAATGAAGCCTGTTCGGGTTTAACTTTTCTATGTCGTTTGATGTGAAAGGCCTTATTTCGCTAGTTCAATAAAATTAATCATCTTTGCATTTCTTCAAAATTTATTAAAATGACAAAACAAAATATGCCTGCTGTTCTGGGTGTCGGAAATGCCCTTGTCGATGTTATCTCGGTATTAAAAAATGATTCGGTTTTAGAACAATTTGCCCTGCCACGAGGAAGCATGACCCTGGTAGATGCCGCACAATCGGGAGTAATTTACGAGGCGACATATTCAGAAGACAGTGAACTGGCAACCGGTGGCTCGGTGGCAAACACCATGCGGTCCATGGCCAACCTGGGAGGAAATGCCGGGTACATGGGCAAAATAGGTAAGGATGACCTGGGCCAACTTTTCAAAAACGATTTTGAGAAAGCCGGTGTTAAAACACATATGTTGTACAGTAGCAGCGAAACAGGACGGGTAATGGGCCTGGTTAGCCCCGACTCGGAACGTACAATGGCTACTTATCTGGGAGCCGCTGCCGAAATGGTACCTGCTGAATTCACAAGTGATATTTTTGAGGGTTATGCATATGTTTATATCGAAGGTTATCTGGTTTTTAACCAGGATTTAATAACTGCCTGTGCAAAAGCTGCCAAGGCTGCGGGTGTAAAAATAGCCATCGACTTATCCAGTTATAATGTGGTGGAAGCCAATCTGCAGTTTTTAAAGGACCTGGTTAAAAATTACGTCGACATTGTATTTGCCAATGAAGAAGAAGCCAAATCATTTACCGGCTTAGAACCCGAAGAAGCTTTGCACGAAATTGCGAAAGACTGTGAAATTACCATCGTGAAAGTGGGGAAGGAGGGCTCGATGATCAAGCGTGGAGATGAGCTCACAAGAATTGGTGTCATCCCGGCCAAAGCATTGGATACTACCGGTGCCGGCGATGCATATTCGGCCGGTTTCTTTTACGGTTTAACCAGGGGGTATACCATGGAGATTTGTGGTAAAATTGCGGCTCTTGTCTCGGGGAAAGTGGTTGAGGTGATGGGGCCAAATTTACCCGATTCGCAATGGGCCGGGGTGAAAACCGAGATTGATAGAATTATTGGGGATTAATTTGTCCCGGGGATCATACCACTATTCTTGTTAACCTGCTCATAAGAGGAATGCCTCAACATAACTTGTGGCGGTACAGCTTGCTGCGTGCTTTTATTCGGGATTGGCGGTTTCCAACCGCCATCTGGTGCCGCTTCAAACCACATAACCCACTTAATTGATTAATCCGGATTTTCAGATTTTTGCACATCCGACAAATCCTAATCACTGATCACCGACCATTCGGATATGCTTAGATTCCGAAATATGCAGATATGATTTCGTATTCGGCTCCAATTTTGTCTTCAAGAGCCTATAAGTATTTAATGCTTTTTAAGTGGAAAAGTCTCTTAGGAGGTCTTAAAACAAACCGTGAATTTGTGCATCAATTTTATCAATAATGAAACTCAGGTCTTCGGGATTAGCGGTAATGTCCAGGTCGTTGACATTTATGATCAAAATTTTGCCCATTTTATATCCATTTACCCAGGCTTCGTATCGCTCGTTCAATTGCTTCAGGTAATCCAGGCGAATGGAATTTTCATATTCTCTTCCACGCTTTTGAATCTGGTTGACCAGGGTTGGAACTGAAGCCCTTAAATAAATTAATAGGTCGGGTGGTTGAATGAGGCTCACCATTAAATCGAATAAGACTTTGTAATTGGTAAAATCGCGTGTGCTCATTAGTCCCATGCTGTGAAGGTTGGGTGCAAAGATCTCGGCATCCTCGTAAATTGTACGATCCTGAATAACTGTTTTGCCCGATTTGCGGATATCAATTATTTGTTTAAAACGAGCGTTAAGAAAGTAGATCTGCAGGTTGAACGACCAACGCTGCATATCGTTGTAAAAGTCGTTCAGGTACGGATTTTCATCCACATCTTCGTAATGTGGAGTCCATTTATAATGTTTGGCAAGCAACTCACTTAATGTGGTTTTCCCTGCGCCAATATTTCCAGCTATGGCTATGTGCATATTCAATTTTAATTTGAGGATCTAAAGTATAAAAAATTTAGCTTTAATCGTTCAACATGTTCAAAAGTTCATCCAGATATTTACGGTTATTGGACAGGCGCGGAATTTTATTCTGACCACCAATTTTACCGCGTTTTTTCATCCAGGAATAAAAGGTTCCCGGAGGAGCTGTATTAACATGGGGCATTTCAAGTGTCAGATTCTTGTGCCGCTTGGCCTCGTAATCTGAATTCAGGGTTTTCAACGAGTTGTCCAGAATGCGCGTAAAATGGTCTAAATCTTCGGGTGGAACATCAAATTCAATGATCCATTGGTGTGCTCCTTTTTGATTATCGCCCATGAAAACAGGCCCTGCCGTGTATTCATTAACAATTGCTCCCGAATGGCTGCAGGCAATTTTCATGGCTTGCTCTGCATTGTCAATAATCAGCTCTTCGCCAAAAGCATTAATAAAATGTTTGGTACGTCCGGTAACTTTTATCTTGTACGGATATTTGCAGGTAAATTTAATGGTATCACCAATGATGTATCGCCATAACCCGGCATTGGTCGAAATCACCAGGGCATAATTCTGGTCGAGTTCAACTTCCTGCAGACTTAATACCCTGGGGTTAGGTTTGTCATATTCCGACATGGGAATAAACTCGTAATAAATCCCGTAATCGAGCATTAGCAGCATATCGTTCTGGTGTTCATTGTCCTGTATTCCAAAAAATCCTTCAGAGGCATTGTAGGTTTCAATGTAATGCATTTGCCCCGAAGGAATCATTTTATGATATTGCTCGCGGTAAGGCTCAAAATTTACTCCACCGTGCGCAAAAACTTCAAGATTTGGCCACACCTCCAGTAAATTATGCTTCCCCGTTTTTTCCAGAACCCTGTTAAACAGCACCAGGTACCACGATGGTACACCGGCAAAGGCTGTAATGTTTTCGTCAAGGGCCGTTTCAATTATTTTATCAATCTTTTCTTCGAACTCTTCAATCAAGGCAATTTCGGTGGTTGGTGTACGAAAAATATCGGTCCAAAAAGGTACATTCTCCAGCATGATGGCTGATAAATCACCAAAATACGAGTTGTTGCTAAAATTATTTACGCGGTGACTGCCACCCAATGTAAGGGTTTTTCCTTTTAAAACTTTGGTTTCAGGATAGTTGGTGATGTACTGTGCAAATATATCTTTGGGACCACGTAAATGGCATTCTTCCAGCGCCTCTTTTGTTACGGGAATAAACTTGCTCTTGTCGCTGGTTGTGCCGGATGACTTGGCAAACCATTTTACAATACCCGGCCAAAGCAGGTCCTTTTCTCCATCCCTTAACCGGTCGACAAAGGGTTTGATGTCGTTGTAATCCTGCAATGGAGTGCTTTGTTGAAATTCTTCGTGTGAGGTAACCTGGGTGAATTTATGCTGTTTCCCCCATTGGGTATTACGGGCATTTTGTAACAAACTAAACAATATTTCACTCTGGATTTCGTGCGGATACTCGCGATAGTACTGGATTTGGTAGTTCCGCTTGATATTTACCCATTTAATTACCGAATTGAGTAGAGGCATTTGTTACGTTTAATTTTGTGCGGCTAAATTTATGAATAATTAGTTGCAAAAGACAAATGAAATGAGGATGATTTTAGTCATCATAACTGGTAAGGGTTGAAGCCATTAGCGGTGAAACCGGATTTTCTTTCTTTTTTACCAGGTTCCTGAAGGATGAAAGCAAGAAAATCACCGCCTGAAATGAAAATAAAAATAAGAAAAGCGACGTTTAACCATAAAAATAACACTCCCGCCGATTATACTGTTTTATAAATGGCAGCGAATTTTTACTTTTACCCATGTTGTATAGCCAAAAACCGAAAATATGAATTACATCGATATTGTTTTAGCCATTCTGCTTATTCTTGCGGCCATTGGTGGTTTCAGAAAAGGATTTGTTGCCGAAGTTGCTTCACTTGCTGCCTTGATTCTTGGCATCTGGGGAGCCATAAAGTTTTCGGATATAACTTCTGAATTTCTTGTGGAAAATTTCAGGCTCGAAACAGATTACCTAAACATCATCTCTTTTGTGGTTACATTTGTGATTATCGTAATCCTGGTACACATTGTTAGCAGTGCCGTAACGAAAATGATTCAAGCTGTGATGCTCGGCTTTGTGAATAAATTAGCCGGTTTGGTATTTGGCATAATTCGGGCGGCTTTAATTTTAAGCATTATTTTAGTAGTTTTCGATAAAATTGATGAAGATGTTCACATTCTTTCTGAAGAGACCAAAGGAAATTCAAGGATGTATGAACCCATTCGATCGTTTGCACCGTCAATTTTTCCATTTATTGATGTTTGGGAGATTAATCTGAAAGATAAAGAAATAAAGAAAAAGAATGTTGTCTGACTTATTATCGCGACTAAAACGAAACAAAGAAGACCTTAACTTTGAAGATGTAGTCTGTGCCAATTGCGAAACCCGTTTCTCGGGTAAATTTTGCCCCAATTGCGGACAGGCCGTGAAAGAATACGACAAACCCTTTAGTTTTGTTTTTTATAATTTTCTGGGCGATTTCTTTGCCTTTGACACCCGTTTTTTCAGAACCATTGGCGCCTTGCTATTTAAGCCGGGATTTTTATCAAAAGAGTACATTGAAGGCAGGCGGGTGCGATATGCTCCACCATTTCGCATTTTTGTATTCGTAAGTTTTGTTCTTTTTCTGCTGTTGCAAAACTATACCAACCAGGGATTAACAACAGTACTGGATTCTGATTTGTCGGATGCCAGATTTGCCCTGGATTCGGCTTCGATGGTCACTGTCGATTCATTGATAAACACCGCACAACTTGAAATGGATTCGACACAGGCGGTTCAGGCCCATTCGTTTTTACAAAAGTATGGTGTTCGGATGGATACGGCCAAAGCTGATACAACGCTGCACTTTAACGCAAATTTGGAGACCTTCCGCGATACAAAGGATCTGCGTCAGGCACTTGAGAAGTATGCTGTGGTGCTGGAACAAAAGCTCGGGAAAGAAGCCGATATACAGGAGCGCGCAAAGATTCGTGAACACATTCGCCTGTGCCGTTCTCCCGAGCAGGCAATGGCCAAAATACTGGAATACATTTCGTGGGTGTTTTTCCTTTTACTGCCTGTTTTTGCCATCATTCTAAAGTTGGTATACCTTCGTCGTAAACACAATTACATGCGGCACCTCATCTTTTCCATACACATTCATTCCTTCATTTTTGTGGCAATGATACTGCTTGTTGGATTATATATGACCTATGGTGGAAACCTCAAAATCGCAACGACAATTCTTACTTTTTCTGTTCCGGTTTATATGATTATTGCCATAAAAAAATTCTACGGACAGGGAGTTGGGAAAAGTATTCTGAAATTTCTGACGGTATCATTCCTTTACAACATTATCTTTTTGATTGTGATTGTCGCTGCGGTTGTAAATGCCCTGAATATTATTTAAAGCGGAAGCGAAAATAATTGCAACCTTTCTGTAACTACTGAAGTCTAACCATTAGAATATTCATTTAAAAACAATAATTATGGAAGAAATTTTGGTTGCAGCAGTTATTTTTTTTGCGACGTATCACATTATCAAATTGTTCTCGAGCCATTTGCTCAAGAGAAAGTTAATTAAAGCAGAACAGTACGAACGGGTTGGTATTCTGGAAGAACCCAAAAATACATCAGAAGAGGCGGATCGCTATCCATCTTTAAAATGGGGATTGGTTGCATTGTGCACAGGATTAGGATTTATTATTATGGAAGTTCTGGGCCTTTTTAAAAGAGATATTATACATGGTCGCGATACGGTTTTACCATTCGGAATTCTGTTGGTTTGTGTTTCAATGGGCTTCCTGATTTACTTTTTCATCATGAACGGGAAGAAGAAGTGATCAGTGTTCAGTATTCAGTGATCAGTAAGCAGTGTTCAGTGTTTAATTTTGTTTTTGTTATTGTTGTCTGAAAATCCTAATCAATAGACAAGAATTAATAATCAATTGCTGTTGTCGTTGTTGTCCGGCTGTCACCCTGAGCGGAGTCGAAGGGTGCATTCGGTATTTTGAGGTTACTGAATTTTGAGGTTAGCAATGCTTCGACTCGTCCGTCAGCCGACGGACCGACTCCGGTTCTTAAAGCTATTTACTTCCAATGCAAAGTGGTTTAATCTCTATTGAAATTTATATTCTCCGATTTGCTGAAATCCGCGAAGGAAATCCTGCAATTTCATTCGCTTCTTGCCTGCAATTTGCAAGTCGGTAATTTGCAGCCAGCCATTTTGACAGGCTACTTTAATAAAGTTCTTTCCGTCGCTTTCTATGGTGCCTGGTTCGGATAGCTGTTTATCCTCCACCTGCAAGGCAAAAAATAGTTTAGTGGCAATCTCTTTGCCGGTTTCTTTGTGTTTAAGTGTACTCCAGGCTGTGGGATAAGGAGACAAACCACGTATTAAATTGCGAACCGTTTCAACATCTTTGCTCCAATCTATTTTACAATCGTCTTTGAAAATTTTGGGTGCGTGTTTTAGGTTGGCTTCATCCATTATTTCAGCTTGCGGAACTGCTTCATAGTTTCCCTGGGCCAGCGCATCAACGGTTTTAATCACCAGTTTGGCCCCCATGTCCATTAAACTGTCGTGGATGGTTCCCACCGTATCGTTTTCCCAGATATCGATTTCTTTTTTGAAAAGGATTTTGCCGGTATCTATTTTATGATCCAGTAAAAAAGTAGTTACACCGGTTTTTGTTTCGCCATTAATAACAGCCCAGTTCAGTGGAGCTGCTCCACGGTAGTGCGGTAACAATGAACCGTGCAGATTAAAAGTGCCCAAAGGGGGCATATTCCATACAACTTCCGGCAACATTCTAAAGGCTACCACAATCTGTAAGTCGGCTTTTAATGCTTCCAGTTCGCTCAGGAATTCAGGATTCTTAAGTTTTTCGGGCTGTAGAAGTCTTAAATTATTTTCAACCGCATATTTTTTTACTGCCGACTGGTTTAATTGTTTTCCCCTGCCGGCAGGTTTATCAGGAGCTGTAATCACGCCAACGATGTTGTACCCTTCATCCACTAAAGCTCTTAAACTCGCCACGGCAAAATCGGGCGTTCCCATAAATACAATTCGAAGTTCTTTTCCTGTCATTATCTTTTTTTTCGAAGGTTCGTATTCCCCTTTTGTGCTTTTGGCCAGTAGGGACAATGGCGACAACCGTTTGCACAGCAATAACCACGATTGGTAAGGTGCTTTTCAGTCATTACACGGTACCCGTTTTCCATGTAAAAGTCGCTGCCTTCCTTTAGCCCGTCGCTAAAACCATTATCAAACATGTCGTCGAAATAACCCATAAATAAGTTTTTTGCAAAACTAACTATTATATTTGAACAAAGCGATACACCATGGGAGTTGAAAAGGATTACCTGATGCGCCAGTTGATGATGTTGTTTGAAGTGATTCAGAAAATACTTCGATTCAGGAAGAAGGGTGAAAACGAAAAGGCAGAGGAACAGATTCAATACTTTTACGCTTGTTTAAAGATTGATGAGGATCTTGAGAAATTAAGTATTGAACAACTTGTTGATTTATTGGTGCAGCAAAAAAAATTAACAAATGATCATCTTGAGTTAGTGGCATTTGTTTTAAAAGAACAGGCCGGGTTGCTTCCGGATGATGATGAACGCATCGATCTTTTCCGGAAATCCTATTTTCTATTGGAAAAAGTGGAGCGAGAAAGCACCGTATTTTCAATGGACCGGCAAATGAAAATGGCTGAGCTCAGGGCGTTTTTGAATTAAGAGGGAGAGACATCACCTGGCGCCTGGTTCTTTTGTTTCTTCGAAATAATATCAATGGCAACAATCATTGCTGTAAAGCCCCAGAATGGCACCGAAATCTTATCCGTATCCAGGAAATTGTTCAGAAGACCGTGAACATAGTAAGTAACCAGGCCAATCAATGCAGCCAGAATAATGGAACGCAGGCGGTAATCTGTTAATCGCGTGTAGGCCCTTACTGCCGTATAGATGACAAAGCCAATAATCAGCAAATAGCTTAGCATTCCAAACAAACCCGATTCAGCCATTGGCCCAAGGTATTCACTATGGGCATTTCCTCCATCGGCCGAATTGGTACTAATTATTGTACGGTCTTTGCTTAACTGGTAAGGAGCATATTGGAACATATAGGTTCCCGGGCCATAACCAAAAACCGGCTTGTCGCTGAACATGCGAATGGCACAGCTCCATCGGTTGATCCGTTCCAGGTTCGAAGCATCGGAACTTATATTGGTCATCGAAGAAATATGTGTCAGCATATCTGCCGATGATTCTTCAGAGTTCTGCTCGAGTTTCATTAAAATCTGGGTTTGAAATACCAGGAATATGGCAATTATCGAAACAAAACTTATGAACAAGGGCTTAAAACGTACTTTCAGTTTAATGATGATCCATACTGCAAATGCCACAAGGATACTTAACCAGGCGGCACGACTATAGGATAATATAAATCCCAGAAATACAATGGCCAGTGCCCCGCCTGAAAGCAAACGCAGGTGTTGGGAATATTTTTTGTTCATGGCAAACATGACCAGAAAGGGAAGGTACATTGCGGTTGCGGCACCATAGGAAGTATGGTCGCGGTAAAATGGAGATACCACAAAATGTGCAGCTTGCCTGTCCCATAAACCGTATCCCAAATGGCGATAGGTAGAGTAGAATATGACTATTATTAGTGCACCAAGGTATAACCAAACATATTTTTCCAGGTTTTTGCCTTCCGAGAACAGCCTGGCAGCAAGTAAATAAAGACCCACCACAAACCATATGCGCATGAGTAAAAACTTAAACGAAACTACCGGCATTGTGCTGGTAACACTACTCATAAATATCCAGAAAAGATTGAGATACACGACCAATGAAACCGGATGCAGCAAAATTTCCTTATTAAAGTTTCTTTCGGAAAATACTTTTAGAATAAAAACGATGAGCAAGCCGAATAAAAGAGGTTCGGTGGGCAAATACATGTCGAATCCAATTCCGGGCAACCATTCGCGCAGAGGAATGGATAGGGGAGAAAAAAAGACAATCAGATAAATCAGCTTATCAAAGGAGTATATGGCAACAAGTACAATTGCCAAAGCCAGTGGCAGTGCATTTAAATACACCAGATCTTTTTTTACCACAAACCATAGATTCAGCAGGATGAAACTTACCGAAATGAAGTAAAAAATGCTTACCCGTATTAAGGCACTTTGTTTCACGCTTTTTCTATTCTTTACGGTAATCCAGGACTAAAAAGGCAAGAAGTGCAACCAGAACTGCAGATATGACAGAAAAAGCAACAATTAACCAGCGAACCGGATAGGCCTTTTTGTCGGCCGGGAAAGGACGTTCAACAATATGGCTGTACGTGATATTTTTTTCGACCTCCATCAAGTGGGCTTCGTGAAGCATGGATAAGGAATCAATGGCAGCAACAGCTTTTTTGAATTTGTTTTCGATACGAAGTACATGGGTTCCTTCTTTTGAAAGGTTGCTGTACAATTCCTGAATTTTTTTTGTGTCGGATGAAGAGCCCCGTCCATTTGCCAGTGCGGTCATGTACCCGCGGGTAACTTCCGGAGTTTGCTGATAGCTGATTACACCCGAAGCTTCCCGGATACTGTCCAGCTGATGTTCAAAAATTTCCAGCTCTTTTTGTTTCTTGTTCATTTGCTTCCAGGTAATGTCAACCATTTCCTGGTCTTTGGCTTTATGCATTAAGCCTACTTTATGGTTGTAGAAAGTAATTATAGAATCGCACATGGCAGCAGCCCGGTTGGGATCCACATCGAGGACTTTTATTTCCGCCGTTTCGAATTCTGTTTTGCTGGTACTTACATTTGTGCTGTATTCGGCCATCATATAGGTCAGGTACTGCGGATCCTCCTTGCTGATTCCATATACCTGGTCCAGGTCAAAGGCTTCGAACATCCTGAATTTAATGTCATTCGAATTTAAGACCTCCAGCATTTGCTCGGTCTCCGATTCGTCGCTTAACACCCAGATATTAGAAGGGTAAATTCGTGCAGTGGATTTAAACTTTGGCGTAATAAAGGCCGGACCCGAGAAAATGGCCGATAAGACAACGGCAATTACACCAACCATTACAAAATGAAATTTGCGTTTCCAGACAATAGTAAGGATTCGCTGGTTGTCAAAAAAATTATCCATAAAATGTGGTTTCAATTCGATCGTGTTATTTCAACGCTGGCGAATTGTTTTTAGTATTTAAGTGAATGATTTTGCCCTACTATTCAGCAATAATCAGGAAATAGTTCTTTTTCCCTTTTTGTGCCAGGATGTATTTGTTGCCGATCAGGTACTCAGTGTTTACAATCAGATCAGGGTTTCCAATCTTTTCTTTATTAATACTCAATCCGTTTCCTTTAATGGTGCGGCGCAATTCTCCTTTCGAGGGGAATACTTCTGTTTTTTCAGCCAAAAGATCAATAACGTTGATTCCATCGTTCAATTCAGCTTTCGAAATTTTAAATTGAGGTACGCCTTCGAAAACGGCAAGAAAAGTGCTTTCATTCAATTTTCTTAGATTTTCAGCCGTGCCTTTGCCAAAAAGAATTTGTGAAGCTTCAACGGCCATTTCGTATTCTTCCTTTGAGTGAACCATAATGGTCACTTCTTCGGCCAGCTTTTTTTGAAGCGAACGTATGTGCGGGGCTTCTTTGTGCCCGTCAATCAGAGCATCAATTTCCTCTTTCGAAAGTAAGGTGAATATTTTAATGTAACGTTCGGCATCTTCATCAGAAGTATTCAGCCAGAACTGGAAGAAGGAATAAGGTGAAGTACGTTCAGGATCTAACCATACATTCCCCGATTCTGTTTTACCAAACTTGGTTCCATCGGCCTTGGTGATAAGGGGGCAGGTAATGGCAAATGCTTCGCCACCGCCAATGCGTCGAATAAGTTCGGTTCCGGTGGTAATGTTCCCCCACTGATCGGATCCTCCCATTTGCAAGCGGCAGCCATTGTTTTGAAAGAGATGCAAAAAATCGTATCCCTGCACCAGTTGGTAGGTAAATTCGGTAAATGACATGCCGGCCTTCGATTCTTCGCTCAAACGTTTCTTTACGCTGTCTTTGGCCATCATATAGTTTACTGTAATGCGTTTACCCACGTCGCGAATAAAATCCAGGAATGAAAATTCTTTCATCCAGTCGTAGTTATTGACTAAAAGAGCAACATTTTTTTCTTTGCTTTCAAAATCGAGGAAGCGAGAAAGTTGCTTTTTAATGCATTCCTGGTTGTGGCGTAAAGTTGGTTCGTCAAGTAAATTGCGTTCCTGCGATTTTCCCGATGGATCGCCAATCATTCCGGTAGCCCCGCCTACAAGTGCTATGGGTTGATGACCGGCAATTTGTAAATGCTTCAACATCATCACACTCACCAGGTGACCAATGTGCAACGAATCGGCAGTTGGATCGATACCCACGTAGGCAGAAGTTAATTCTTTCTGCAATTGCTCCTCAGTTCCGGGCATAATATCATGCAACATGCCTCTCCATTTCAATTCTTCAACAAAATTCATCGGAAATCGTATTTTTAAATTTTGCGCAAATATATAAAATGCAGTTTGTTATTCACTCAAATGGTGTTCAAAATGAATGGTTAGGGATATTTATTGTGTGGAAAGGGGGTCGAACAAAGAGCAAAGAGCAAAGAACAAAGAGCAAAGAGCGAAGAAGCAGTGTTCAGTAAATAGGATATCTGGATTTTCGGATATTCAGATTTCTGGATGTTTTAATTAATCAATAGGCGTTAATCATTACTTATCTTCAGTTTTCTTCGGTCTCCGGACTCCGGACTCCATACTTTCCCGTTGTCATTGTTGTCGATTCTTATCTCAAAGATAACTTGACAACCTGACAACGCGAACGTAGTGAGTGGATAACCTCTTCTTTGGTTGTCTTCGGTCTCCGATCTTCCTTTGAGCTTTGAGCTTCTTCCGTCTTCGGTCTTTTCCGTTGTCTTGTTGTCTGAAGATCCGAAAATCTGAATATCTGTTAATCCTGATTAATCAATAGACACTAATCATTAATCAATTTCTTTTGTCTCCGGACTTCTGACTTTTTTCAAATTAATTGTAACATTTTTCTACCTTGTGGAGTCTGATGTGTTGAGTATGAAAGAAGGCGAACTGGTTCAACAGGTTTTAAACGGAAACAACCATGCATTCAGGTTTTTGGTATCGAAATATCAAGGGCTTGTTTTGCACGTGGTTGGGCGCATGGTTCAGCAGCAGGATGAAGTGGAGGACATTTGCCAGGAAGTGTTTATCAAGGTGTTTAAAACGTTGAAACGTTTTCGGGGAGACTCGAAACTTTCCACCTGGATTGCAAGGATTGCGTACAATACGGCCATAACTCATATTCGGAAACAAAAACGGAGAGGCGAAGTTTCGTATAGCGAACAGCCTGCTCTGATCGGAATGAAAAAAGACTCTGCTTTAAATGAGAAAATAATTGAAAAAGAAGAGGCGATAAAATACCTTCTTCAGCTCATCGAAGCTTTACCGGTACATTACCGGACTGTGCTTACGCTTTTTTATTTGGAGGAGTTCTCGTACAAAGAGATTGAGAAAATTACGGGAATGCCCGAAGGAACCATTAAAAGTTACCTGAGCCGGGCGCGTAAGCTTTTAAAGGGCAAAATTGAAAAAGTTGCCCGTTTGGAACAAACCAATATATTTGCAGATTATGCTTGAGGATAAAACAAATTTTGATGCAGACGGATTTCTGGACGAGGTTTTGATGGAAGAACCGGCTTATGTTTTGCCCCATAACTTTGCAGCGGCGGTGGCTGATAAAGTTAACCGGCGCTTTGTCTGGGGACAGTACATTCGGGAATTTTTGGTCTACCTGGCTGCAATTGCCGGTATTATTGTCGTTTCTGCTGCAATGGTATTTGTTTGGTTCGAAGCCGACTGGAAGGAATGGCTGGATTTCTTCCTGGGGAATCTTGCTTTGGTAGCCAGCATAAATATTTTGATCATTTTTATTCTGTTTGCCGACCGGGTATTATTGCGATACTTCATGTACAAATCATCGGCAGAATAATTTGGCTGGCAATTTTAATATCAGAATTATAGAATATCCTGCCTAAGCCATTAATTTTGAGAACAAAGAACAGACAGGATTTCTGGAATTTCGGATATTCAGATTTCTGGATTAACCAAATATTAGAATTTTGGAAGGTTAGAATATTCGAATGGTTAGAGTTCAAAGTTCATGTCTGAAGATCCGAAAATCTGAATATCTGTAAATCCTGATTAATCAATAATCACTAATCATTAATCAATTTCTTCCTTCCTATTTTTTCTTTTTCCGTAAATATATGATTTGCCCCAATTGGGGTTGCTGGCCAAACTTCATAAAATTGCGCCTGTACAATGGTTTAAGTTTTATTCCATACCTCTGTGAAATAAAATGCATGGTTTCGCCTTTTTGCGCAGTATGAGATAACTTGTTTTTCGAAGCTTTGCTTTTTTTAGGTTTTATATAAACCACCTCGTTAGGTACAGGACGATAACCCCTGGCCTGGTCGTTAAATTTGTACAGTTCCCAATCCTTAAGCCCAAGTTCTTGTGCCAGCATTTCGTAGGTGTCTCCCTGGCGAACGACCACTGCTTTTACGTGGTTTATCTTACTAACCTTGTGAGTATTATATGGATTTATGGTCAGTGATCCGGAAACGCTCTTCACCTCCATGCTCTTGTGTTCATAGGCAGTCAACTCTTTATAAGTGAGCTTTTTGTCGAGGCGGTGAAGTTTATTCTCCTCAATAATTTTTATCAATCGTTTGTCGTAATCGTGGGCAGTGGCATAGCCTGCTTTTTTTAATCCCCTGGCCCATCCTTTATAATCGCTATGTTTTAAGTTAAACAAGGAACTGTATCGCGGGTTATTCATTAAAAAATCAGTATGGTCAATATACGAATCTTCAACGGTTTTGTATTTCCTGAAACATTCATTCCTGGCATCATCGTCGTAATATACCTTTTTGCCCTTCCATCCTTTTTTGCATTTAATGCCAAAGTGATTGTTCGATTTTAACGACAATTCACTGTTCCCGTTTCCCGATTCCAAACAGCCCTGGGCCATTGTAATACTTGCAGGAATACCACTGCGGTTCATTTCTTCAATGGCCAGCATTTGCCAGCGTGCGATGTAGTCTTCGCGTGATATCTTTTGTGTATACCCGGGAAAATACAGTAGGCTGAAAACAAATAGTATTGATATGGATTTCATGATATTAAAGTTAGAATCAAGACACAAGATAAATTTATCCAGGCGCTTTTGTTTTTTAATGCTTATGCCTGATTTTTTCATTCGTATATACTTAGTTTAAAATCTTGTTTTTCAATGCTTAACATACAGAAAGGTATATGTATTTTTTACCGCTAAGGCGCCAGGATTATTGTAAAAAGTTATAACACAAAGAGCTCAAAGAAGCACTGAGTTTCACAGAGGTTTTCCTTGTTAACGTTGATCTTTTTATTCCATTGCCACATATTGTTTTTCTCTGTGTAGCTTTGTGCTTCTCTGTGTAACCTCTGTTTAATAACCATTTAATGATTTAAGTTTTACAAGTCATTTTCAATACAT
>JBFEWU010000356.1:0-4912 GCA_041546215.1 Draconibacterium sp.
AACACGTCCGATGATAATATGGGAGTGTGGTGATGATTTGTAGATCAACTTGTCTTGATCGGGAAATGAACGGTCTCTCGCAGTTTTACCAGGCAAATTCGATTTTATAATCATCGGGATTCAAGCCCCATTTCTCGACTAACCACTTTGCGGCCCGCATGTCGTATTTATTGCGGGTTTTCGATTCCGCATTTGCAATCATGTGAATTACACCCTGCTGAATTTCCGGGCTATCTTCTTCAATACAGTCGATTACATTTAAGGCATGACAACGGGCAAATTCATTTTTGCTTGTAAGCACCTTGAGCAAGGCTTTTTTTGCGGCTTCTTTTTCGCCAAGCAGATATAGTGCTTCGGCGGCAACAGAAACAACGTTGGCCGATTCATCCTTTGTGGCAGCGTTTAAGTCTGAAATTGCTCCTTCGGCTTTTTCGCCCAGAATTAATAAGCCCGATGCTCCCCAGTAACGAACCGCACTCTCTCCATTCTGCAAGTAAGATTTTAGCTTTTCCAGATTTTCAGTCTTACCCAAAGTGGCAACTTCGGCTGCTTCCATTACGGCATCCAAATTCACTTTCCCCGATCGCATGTAATCGTACATTGGCTCCTCTCCGGCACGCTCAACGCGGTCGGCCTCGGGAATAAAACCGGTATCAGAAATACGGGTTACCCAATCTTTATTGGCAGCACGCATACGGTCTAAAACATCTTTGTATTTTGGATCGCCGGCCAGGTTGTTTATTTCCCAGGGATCATTTTCAGTATCGTACAGTTCTTCAACTGGTTTAGGCTCCCAAAAGGCACTTTGAGCCTCATTGCATTCCCCTTTTTCGTAGGCTGCTTTCCACGAACGAATGGAAGGTGCCCGGAATAAATATTCCAAACGCTGCCCGTAAATGCGATAGGGCATATAATTTCTTATGTAGCGGAATCTTTGGTCGCGTACAGCACGGCACATATCATAACGTTCATCCATTCTTCCCCGGAACATATATGCATATTCAGGATCGGCAGTCTTTTGCTGGCCGAGAAATGCATTCCCCTGGAGATACTCCGGAACCTGAATGCCAACAATACTCAATAAGGTCGGTACCAGGTCAACAAAACTGATCAGTCGCTTAACTTTCGAACCCGGTTGTTTTTCAGGAAAGAGATATTTGTATTTTTCAGGAATACGAACAATAAAAGGTACATGTGTGCCGCTTTCGTATACATATCGCTTACTACGTGCCAACACACCGCCATGGTCGCCATAATAAAATACGATGGTGTTTTCGGCCAAACCCGCATCTTCCAATTCTTTTAACCATCTTCCAATTTGTGCGTCCATATCCTCTACTTTGTCGTAATACTGCGCCCAGTCATGTTTCATGTCGGGTGTAGCCGGATGATGAGGAGGAATGGGAACTTCATCGGGGCTATGTCTTAATTCGTCATTGGGGATTGATTTATGGATACTGCTTTCGTGTGAGATCGTTGTATTGAAAATGGCAAAAAATGGTTTCCCTTCCGGGCGATTCTTCCAGTGTGCCGTTTTGTCGCATTCATCCCAGATGTCTCCAGGCTCCACATTGTTCACGTTGTAGTCGGTTTTCGAATTGTTTGTGCAATAATACCCCAGTTGGCGTAAATATACCGGGTAAGGTTTAACTACATCCGATTTCGGGTAATAGCTGCGCATGTGCTGGTTGCCATTTGAGCAGGCATAAACACCGGTTAATATGGTATTGCGGGCAGGGGCACAAACAGGCGCATTTGCGTAGGCGTGCGTATATAGAAATCCTTCCGATGCAAGTTTGTCCAGGTTGGGAGTTGTGGCAAACTCGTCGCCATAGCAACCTAAAAATGGGCTATTGTCTTCGCTGGTTAACCATAGAATATTGGGAAGTTCCCCGGGGATCTCTTTTTCACAGGCTGTAAAGATGGTACCAATAAATGCAAAAAGAAATAGAAAGGAAAATTGACTCAGGTTTATGGTTTTCATTTTAAGTTGTTTTTAGATTGAAGCCTAAAATTAAGAATTGCCGGGGGAAATGAAAACCAATTGGAATATTTTATGCGATAATTTCCGGCACTTGCCTTCAGATTGTTAAAAGCTTGAATTGAACAGAAGAGCAGATTAAGATTTTCCTTCCCATTCATTGAAAAAATGATCCAGAAAATCTTCCATAAAACGGTGTCTGTCCATGGCAATTTTTCTGGCCGTTGAAGTATTTAGCCGGTCTTTTAGTAAAAGTAATTTTTCGTAGAAATGATTGATGGTTGGAGCTGTGGTATTTTTATAATCAGTAAAGTTCCGGTGCATTTCCGGTTGAATGTCAGGATGGTATATTAAACGGTTTTTATATCCTCCATAGGCAAAAGTCCGGGCAATACCAATGGCACCAATGGCATCCAGCCGGTCGGCATCCTGCACGATTTGAGCCTCCAGTGATCCGGCTTTGGTTTCAACCCCGGCACCTTTAAACGATACCTGTTCGATAAGATCTAAAATCATTTTTAAGTCCTCCGCTGGAATTTCCATCTTCTTTAACCATGCATCGGTTCTGGATTCATGGTTTTCTTTTACCAGTTTCCAGTCGTCTAAATCGTGGAGTAATGCTGCCATTTCTATGATAAAAACATCACCTCCTTCTTGTGCGGCTAATTTAAGAGCCAGGTTTGTAACCCGATAAACGTGCCACCAGTCGTGCCCCGATCCTTCGCCCTCAAAGCACTCTCTGATGTATTGGCGTGTTTGCTGAAGTACTTCCATTTGTCGAAAATTAGACCTCATAATTCAAATTTTAATTTGTAAATGTAGATTTTAAACCCTAAAAAACGTTAATAATTTTAAAGGTTTACTTTAAGTTATTGATATTCAGGCGCGAAGGATTATCGCATCTTTTCTCTAAACTTTTGTTCCTGTGCATAATGTTGGTTTTTTGTTATTTTGCCAAGGTTCTGATAAAGAACGACAGTATTACAGACAGGGAGGAAAAAATATGATTACTACATCGAAACTCACTCTGCCTTCGATGTTTTATAATTCGGTGGAAAAATTTGCCGACAAAACATCGATAGTTTTTGTGGGGGAAGAAAATTACACCTATAGAAATATGGGTGATGATGTTGAGCTTTTGTCAGAATTGCTCATCGAAGTTGGGGTTAAGCGTGGTGATAAGGTTGCCATATTAAGTACCAACATGCCCAATTGGGGGAAAGCCTTTTTCGCGATTTCAATTTTAGGGGCTATTGTTGTTCCAATTTTGCCTGATTTTCATCCGAATGAAATAAAAACAATTCTTGAACATTCTGAATCAAAGCTTCTTTTTGTTTCAGAAGGCCTGTATAAATCGGTGGATAAAGAGGCGGCTAAGCTGGTTGAGAATATGATCATGGTGGATAATTTTGCGATTATTCCGAAGGAAACTCCGGCCGATCATCTGCCGCTATTAACCAACTCGGTCCCACAGGTGATAAAAGATTTTGTTCCGGTTGATGTGGATGAACAGGATTTGGCCTCAATCATTTATACTTCTGGGACAACAGGAAATTCGAAGGGAGTAATGCTTACGCATAAGAATATAGCCTGGACTGCCCGTCAAAGCCGGACCTTGGAAAAAATTGTGCCGGAAGACCGGTTTATTTCAATGTTACCACTGTCGCACACTTTAGAGAATACAGTTGGTTTTTTATTGCCAATTATGTCCGGGGCGTCGGTGCACTATCTGCGAAAACCTCCTGTGCCCTCGGTGTTATTGCCTGCACTGAAGAAGGTAAGACCTACGGTAATGCTGTTGGTTCCGTTAATTATAGAAAAAGTTTATCGATCGAAAATACAACCAAAGTTTCAAAAAAGTGGTTTAATGCGTTTTTTAACTTCATTCGGACCTACCCGAAAAGTATTGCATAAAATGGCGGCCAAAAAATTATACGAAACCTTTGGTGGCAGTTTGCGATTCTTTGGCATCGGTGGGGCAAAACTGGATCCAACGGTAGAGCGTTTTTTGTACGAAGGCGGCTTCCCGTATGCCATTGGCTATGGATTAACAGAAACAGCGCCTTTGCTGGCCGGAGCTGTTAAGAACAACCGAAAAATTGGCTCAACGGGAATTGCGATGGAAGGTGTTTCTTTACGAATTGAAAATCCCGATCCAGTAACAGGTGAAGGTGAAGTACAGGCAAAAGGCGAGAATGTTATGAAAGGATATTACAAGGCTCCTGAAATAACGAAAGAAGTTTTTACCGAAGATGGCTGGTTTAAAACAGGAGATCGTGGAATGTTTGATAAGGATAAGCTTTTGCATATAAAAGGGCGAATAAAAACGATGATAGTGGGAGCCAGTGGCGAGAATATTTATCCTGAAGAAATAGAATCTGTGATCAATAAAAAACGATTTGTTCTGGAATCGCTGGTAGTTGAGAAAAAAGGAAAACTGGTGGCCATGGTTCATCTGAATATGGAAGAAATCGAAGAGAATTTTAAACACTTGAAGGAGGAGGCACTCCATATGAAAGAGGAAGCACTTCAAATGGGTGAAGAGGCAAAACAGTATGTTACTGAAAAATCGGAAGAGATTTTGAAGGAGATCATGAAAAAAGTAAACGAAGAAGTCAACAAATTTTCGCGTCTTAATGATGTGGTGCTGCAACCCATTCCTTTCGAAAGAACTCCGACACGAAAAATTAAGCGCTTTTTATACGCTTAAGCTCAATAATATTGCGTTAAAGGAAAGTCTTTGTCAAGGCTTTCCTTTTTTTGTTACAGGTCGGTAGATTTTGTTAATTTTGTAGCCACAAAAAACACGAAGTAAATGGTAACTGAATCGAGATACAGCGCAAGAGGTGTTTCAGCCTCAAAAGAAGATGTGCACAATGCTATAAAAAATGTAGATAAAGGATTGTTTCCAAAGGCATTCTGTAAAATTGT
>JBFEWU010000536.1:0-2478 GCA_041546215.1 Draconibacterium sp.
AGTTGACAGAAGCTGGGGAGTATCAGCGGAATCCCACAATCGCCCTTGATAATCCCTTGGCCTTGGCATATGGTTATGACAACAATTCCAGAAGAACACGAATATCAGGTAGTACTTTTGGAGAATACGAAATTATTGATGGTTTAAAAGCTGTCGCTAAGTTGGGTGTGAATATGAATAACTCAAGAGATGACAGCTATAATGATAAAAAAACCGAAAGAGGTGCATCATCAAACGGAATTGGAAATATCAATAGTTACATAAACAATTATTGGTTGATTGAAACTTTATTGAATTATAATAAATCCTTTGGCAAGCACGGTATTTCAGCTGTTGGTGGTGCTACCTGGGAAAAGTTTGAAAATTTGTCTCAATACTCGGGCGCCCGTCAGTTTTTGTCAGATGTTACCTCAACCAATTTATTGCAGAGTGGTGAGGTCGAAACTATGCGTGTAAGCTCGAGTAAGTATACCCGTACTTTACAATCCTTCATTGCTCGTGCCAATTATGTATACAACAATAAATACCTCTTAACGGCAACGATCCGACGTGACGGAACTTCACGATTTTCCGAGAAAAAGAAATATGCTTATTTTCCATCCGTGGCATTGGGATGGAGAATGTCTGAAGAGGGATTTATGGAAAATGCTTCGGTAATTAGTAACTTAAAACTAAGGGCCGGGTATGGACAATTAGGAAATGAGGGAATAGGAAATTTTGAAACCATTCAGACTTTTGTGGCCGGCGGAAATACCGTATTGGGCGATGCTGTTCAGAGTGGGGCACAACCGGCACGAATCCCGAATTCTGACCTGGTGTGGGAAACAACAGAGGAGTTTAATGTTGGAGTAGATTTTGGTCTCTTTGATGGTCGTATCTCAGGTGATATTGAGTACTTCGTTAAAAATACTAACGACCAGTTGTTTAATAAACCCGTTCCAATGAGTACAGGATTCTCAACGGTAAGAACGAATTTTGGTTCGGTAAAAAATTCGGGAGTTGATTTTGCATTAAATACGGTAAATCTTAGGGGTGAATTTGAATGGGTAAGCAATCTTACACTATCAACATTAAAAAATGAAGTAACAGAACTGCCACCTTTTGTAGGAGATATTATCACAGCTGGTGGAATTGGTTTTGCCGGACAATATACTGTTGTTCAGGAAGGATCTCCGATGCGTGCCTACTATGGTTACAATATGTTGGGAATTTTTCAGGAAGGGGATGACATAGCGGGTTCGGCACAACCAAATGCCAATCCAGGATGGCCCAAATTTCAAGATGTTTCAAAAGATGGAAAGATTGATGGAAGTGACAGAGTAGTATTAGGCGATCCATTTCCTGATTTTTCTTATAGTTTGAATAATACCTTTAAATACAAAGGATTTTCTCTGGATGTATACATCATGGGAGTTCATGGTATTGAGACCATGAATGTTAACTTGCTCGAATCTTTCAGACCCATTAACTTTGACAGGAACATCTTAAGTGATCATTATTACAACAGGTGGACTCCGAATAATCCTACGGCTCCATATCCTTCGGGAGTAAATCCTTCGACCTATTTTGCAGGAGATAAATTTGTAAATAATCTAACGGTGGTAGATGCATCTTTCTTTCGCCTGAAAACAATAACTTTAGGCTACGATGTACCCGTTCAAAACACCAAGCTATTCAATTCTGTTCACGTATACCTGTCTGCCGAAAATCTGCTAACTGTTACCGATTTTGAAGGATTCGATCCTGATGCAAACCAATCAGGAACAGGAGTTTCGAAATCAAGTTATAATAATTATCCTTTGGCAAAAGTAGTACGGTTAGGTGCCAACATTAAATTTTAATCTTTAAGACAGACGAATCATGAAGAAATTATATAAAATAACAACAATAGTGATATTGATCCTCTTTGCAGGAGGGTGTTCTGATTTTCTGGAAGAGGAAGTTTATACTCAATATGATCCGGAAACGTATTTGCAAACCGAAGAGGGAATTAATAGTGTTCTAATTGCCTCTTACAATAATATGCATGCCATTAGCAATCAACGCGAAAGGCTTTATACCCTTAGTGAGTTTACAGGAGATATTATGTGGGAATGGGGTGGAGGTTTTGAAGCTCTGGCAAATATATTTATTGGTTATAGCTGGGATCCAAGTGTTGGTGCCATTCGAAATCCCTGGCGAAATTGGTACCAAAGTATTCGAAATGCCAATTCGCTGCTTGATAATATCGATAAAGCTACTTCTCTTTCAGCTGAAAAAGTGAAGCAACTGAAGGCAGAAGCTACATTTATCAGGGCCGCCGATTATTACTATTTATGGGATTTTTACGGGCCGGTTCCTTTAATTACAACTGCGGAGGAATTAAATCTGGAACCTGAAAGGGCTACATCGGAAGAATTCAACGCATTTTTAGCGGCAGAATTGAAGGCATCCGCGAATGATTTGCCTAAAGACCAAAGTTTGTGGGGAAAAGCTGAC
>JBFEWU010000221.1:0-8013 GCA_041546215.1 Draconibacterium sp.
AAATCACAAAATCCTTTGGGCAGAGAAATGTTTTCACCCGGTTTTACTTCCATTCCGCTAAACAGTCCTTTGGCTTTTCCTTTAAAGTTCAGACTCACAGAAGAATCTTCTGAATCCATATTACGGATAACCATAAAGTTTAGCTTTTCCTTTTCATAAAGCGATTTTACCCAAACGTCTTTTTTATTGGCATCCAATTCTGTTTTTACTCCACTTTCTGACAGGATATTGTTTAAGAATTTATTAAACCCACTTTTATCTTTCTCGCTACCTTCGCCAATGTTTGTTCCGCAATACCAGACTTTTCCTTTACCTATTTCTTTTGTAATTATGGTAGGAAAATCTTTGGTAAATGAACCAAGCGCAGTAGCATTCTCAGCCTCTAATTTTGCAAAACGGAAAGCTCCCCAAAGAACAGTTCCATCGTTCATGGCAATGGGTACATATTTCCCTCCTGTGGTTCCAAAGTCTTTCAGAAATTTTTTAACATCCGACACAACATCTAAATCCACCTCTTCCTTTGCGGGCAATTTAAGTCGATAGGTGGTAGAAGTTTCTACTTCTTTTATTCCCCATTTTTCATGCAAACCGAATCCGGGCATGTTGTAACAATGCCTTCCTTTGTCATCACTATATGCTCCAAGATGCGCCTCACTTAACAACACACCTCCATTGTTTACAAAAGCGTCAATGGCATCAGCTTCCTGTTGGGTAAGGTAATAGGCCGAGGGCATAATCAATACTTTGTACTGCGACAAATCATTTAGCATTTCGCTGTTCACATAGTTAAAGGCATAACTGTGCTTGTACAGGAAGTCAGAATAGGCATTGATTGATGCTGCCAAAGAATTGAAATCTCCGTATTCACAATAATGGAATATCTCGTTTTTCTGGCTCTTCCATATTGCAACTTCAGGCTGCTTTGGGAAGCTTTTCATCAACTTATCGTTATAAGGTTTTAGTGTTTTGCCGAATTTCTCTGCTGCTTTGGTCACTACCCTGTCTGAACCGTCCAGGTTAAGTACTCCCCAATTGGGCGATTCTTTTCCTAATATCTCCGGACGAAACTGCCAAAACATAAAACCTTTTATCCCCATACCCACCTGCGGCAGGAAATCATTTAGCAAATCGTTTTCATCAATTACTGCCTGGTGCATGGTTATGGTACCGCCATTAATATGACTCTCCACATTATAGCATATTTTACCATTAGCGGCAGAAACAACCTGGGGTGTGAAATACGGGCCATTGTTCATGGTAGCGGCAAATACATCACAATGTTTCGACACCTCAAAATCGTCCATGCATGTAGTTACCGCGTTAAAAGGAACTGTTGTATTGGGCACCACATGAAGATAAGTTATTCTATCAGGATCCAGCTCTTTGGTCATGGCCAAACGCCACTTTGCTTCATTAAGCATAGTGTATCCGTGAAATTCCCTCCAGTCGATAAAGTCCTTCATGGTCAAGGTACTTTTGGGTAGCTCAACCTGACTCCAGCTTCGGTAATTTCTTCCCCATACCTGGTTTAATATTTCCAAAGTTTTGTATTTGTTTTCCAACCACTTGTGAAAACCGTCTTTACAATGGTCGCAATAGCAGGCCAGTGTTTCCAGCTCTCCATCCCGTTGCGGGAAAGACAATTCGGGTTCGTTCCAGGCATCCCACAATACAAGGTTTTTATGTTTTTTTAAATGATTGATTGCTTTGGCATAAAAGGTTTTGCGCTCTTTTAGTGCTCCCGGGTGATTGTAGCAAGGACCTGGGTGGCCACCAATCTGACGATGGGAAGCCACGAAGGATTCAATCTCATCGCCATTGTTCATTACCTGTTTGGCATCGGGATATTTGTCGTAAAGCCAAACCGGTGCCACATCGAAAATGGCGTTAATGGTTACGCGCAGATTGTACTTTGCAGCCGTTTCAATCAGCTCATCCAAATCTTCAAAATAGTATTCTTCCTCGGCAGGATGCGACCAGCGCCATTGTAACCAAAACTTAATATCGGTGAACCCGAGTTCTGCAAAGCGTTTCATGTCGCTGTCCCAATTCTCTTTTGCAGGGGTTGGTGCCCTGTAATATTGTGCTCCCCAAATAAAGGGGTAATCAGCGGTTTGGTTCTCTAAATCTTTTCGCTTAAAGGTTTGAGAAAAACTCTGGATTGATAATAATACAATTACCAGAAATGTGAATGTTTTTTTCATTTGTTATATTCTTTTGTTTATTAATTTTTTGCTTTTATTGTTTTCTCCCCAACACCTTTTTGACTGCTTGGCATGAATAGCACCGAATTCCCCTTGGTGTATCCATTCTGATTAAAAGCATC
Source organism: Draconibacterium sp. (assembly GCA_041546215.1). Taxonomy (GTDB): domain Bacteria; phylum Bacteroidota; class Bacteroidia; order Bacteroidales; family Prolixibacteraceae; genus Draconibacterium. The sequence goes on from JBFEWU010000221.1 coordinate 2,327, forward strand.
TACTGTAACAAAATAATCCGTGCCGCTCTCAAGACAGCTAATCTGAACACTATTGGTGTTGTAGAACTGGTTGGCCAGGTAAAGCCGATCCTCTTCCTGCCCGTAACGCACCACATAGCCGTCAGCGCCCTCAACCGGCTCCCAGTGGATTTCCATCTTCCTGCGGTCTGTTTTGCGTTCGACCTGAAATTCCGGTGCGAATGGTGCCGCCCTGCTACCTATACCAAACACACGAAGGTCTCGCAACGCAAACTTACCACCATAAGGTGTATAAGTATTTACAAGGCGTACAAACCTGGCTTCAACCGTTTTTTCGAGCACGGTGAAATCATGTGGACGATCTTCAGTATTCTGCCGCTTGTCAATGATCGATGTCCACGTCTTTCCATCCTTTGATCCAAGTACCTGGTAACGAATCGCAGCGCCCGGCTCGTCGCTGGTCTTCAGCTCAAATTCGCCGAAGTTGGCCTGAACCGCCTCAACCGCACAAATATTTTGCAGATCGACCTCGAACCACTCCCCTTTATTTCCTGTTTCTGCTGCCCAGAAGGTCATGATTTCTTCATCCACTGCATCTTCGACCGGATGCTCTGACGTCGCGGTTGAAGAGGCTTTGGCGGGTCGGTTTATGGACAGCAGATTCATTCCGTTCCAGAGCGATGTACTTGAGTCTCGTTTTTTCTGCGGAACCATCGTAGGATAGTCACCGAGCCAGGTATCACTCAGCAGGGTTCCGTTTTTGTCGATCGTGGTCGGGTACATGCCTATGCGCCGCTCAAAACGGTCGAAAGTCCAGACCGCATGCAAGGCAAAGGTCCACCAGTTTCCGTAACGGTCCTTGAAAATCTCGCCATGTCCGGAACCGGGCGAAAACCCAGTGAGCTTCTGTGTAATCGGGTTATGCTGCTGATAGGTATAGGGGCCGAGAATATTTTTAGAAGTATACACGCCGTTCGCGTAGGCGTTGTTAAGACCGGGACATGAATACACAAAATAGTAGATTCCATTGTGTTTTAAAAGCTGCCCGCCTTCAACCCAGCCGTGTGATTCGAGATGATCCAATCCACGCTTACCTTCAATTACCCCTTCCCATCCCCGGTTCTTGAAATCGGGCATGAAAAACACGTGCGACTCGCCTTTGGGCATGAAAGTTTTAGTATCTATTTCCTGAATGAATAAATTCCCATCATGGAAACATCCGTATGCAATCCAAAGCTTTCCATCGTCATCGAGAAAAAACTGACAATCCGCTTTGTGCCAACCTTCAGGTGAAACCTGTTTCCATGAGTCGGCATCTTCTGGGGTTGAGCTCGCATACACCGGCCCTGAGCCGTTTCCATCCTTAAAGTATAGAGTATCTCTCATCACCACTACCGTCGGCGCGTAATTACGCAACCCGGGCAGCTTCTCGATCACAGAAGGTTTCAGCGATTTCCAATCCACCAGATTTTCACTCTGCCAATAGCCGTCGGACACAGAGCTGAATAGATAATATTTATCCTTGAATGTGGCAATACTCGGATCGGCTCCTTCACGCACCCATATTTCCTTATTGAATGTCTCATTCGGATGCTGCACCTGATAATTTAGGTTCAGCGGATTACAATAGATCGGTTGTGAAGCATCAACTGTGTTATCAGGCATCTTTACATTATTGCAACTTATAAATAGCAGTAATATTGGTAAATAATTCAATATATTTTTCTTGTATATTTCTTGTTTTAATGTTTTTTGCAGTATTGTTTTTCCTTGCATTACTATAGATTATTTTATTAAGTATTATATACATTGTTGCATTACTAATCTATCAAACAGTCACACTATCGATCCGGCTTTTATTTTTGATGTAATGGCTTTGTGCCAGGCAATATCCTCCCACATTCCTTTAAAGTGAGGATGCGTAAAATTGGAGGTGCAAATAAATTTGTAATTCTCATGCTCCAAACAAGCATCTACACTTACTTCGGCACACTCTTTTATCCAGTCCCAACCTAATTCAGGGTGATCGTACCAGTTTACAGATCCCCATCCTTCAGTATTGCCACACACTATATTATGCTCTTTGGCGATTTTTGCAACATTTGCAATGCGCCCTTTCATCGTCTCAATCAATTGGGATTTATCTTTTGTCCAAAGCTCTTTTCTTTGGGCAGAAGTTTCCTTATGATCGATGGTAACATCAAGTGCATGAATTTGCTTTATGCCCGGTAAATCAGTGATATATTCAAACCAAAGGTGATAATCCACCGCATTAAAATTGGATAAATCGATACGATCCAATGCCATTGATGTGTCCAGGGATGCAAAAAAATCCAAATCCTGATATTTCTCTTTCAGGGGTATTATGGTATCATTGATAAAATCATTATAAAACATCTGCTGAAGCTCATTCCCCTACTTTTTATCATCGTCGACACCGGGTAAGTTCGCATCCGGATTATCCAATTTAAATTGCTGAATATCCGAACGTTTATTCAGTCCATCCTTTAGCCAATCGTAACCATGCCAATTTGGATACTCATTGAGTAAATCAACATACATTACATTTTTTAGTAAATCGTGCGAATTCAAAAAACTCAATGTTTCATCCCATGCTCTCAACAATCCTCCCTTTTCCATAAAGACTGCGTCGCGTTCGGTGCCATGACGCATAAACCATGAGGCAAGTCCTACTTTAATACCGTATTTTTCGCACTTTGGCAGAAATTCCAGAAGCGCCTGGCGTGGACGGAAAGACATGGAATATTGATTACCCCAAAGGGCGATTGTCCAGGAAGTGCGTTGACTTCTAAACTCATCCTGAACAGTACCATCGGTATCAGCTGCCACAAATTGCGGCATTGCGTCTATTCGTATGGCATTATATCCACGTTCTACCAAACCTTGCAAGACCTGATCCCAATCTTCAAACTCCCCATATTTATGATGTCGCAGTATCCAGCTAAAATCCCACATGGCAATTGCTACCGGTTTTTTGAGTTGTGAAACCCTGACATAATCCGGTTTTACCTTTTTGTTACAACCTTCCATACTCCCCGAAATTGCCATAGCACCGGTAGCCAATGAAAGCGTTTTAATAAAATTACGACGATTACTATCCATGATATTAAGTATTATTTGCTAAATGCCTTTAACATCTTACCATCCTCCCACATCAGGTTCCATATCCGGGTTTGAACAAAGGTGTCGATGGTCCAGTATGCGCTTCCTTTGAATCCAAAATCAAGGGCAGCTTTTTCCAAACCTTTAACAAAAACAATGGCTTCATCCAGTGTGGCTTCATCCTCTTTAAAAGAGCCAAACTCACCCATAATGATGGGTTTGTTTTTCATTAATTCCTTTGCTTCAGGTGTAAAAAGTTTCATATTCTCGGCAAAATAATTGAACACATCTTCACCCGTCCCTTTCGCTCCCCAGCGGTAAACATGGAAATCAAGGAAATCGATATCGGTGTTTAAATACTCTACAGCGGTCATCGGAAAGCGTAGATCTTTATTTCCTTCAATGGTGCGGATTCCCCTTGAGTTATCGTAGGTTTTGCCCACAGCTCCCATTGAAAACGTTCCTTCGCCAACAAGCAAACCGGGTACATTGGCTTCAACAGCCTGCTTCATTTTGGTATAATAGTTTTGAATGGCTGCATTGGCTAAAGCACGCCTTTCATCGTTATTGGTCATATCATAGGTTTTGCCGTCAAGAAAAGTGTAGGTACCCGATAGTTGATTAAACGGAGCTTCGTCGCTATGGAATGCAAATTCGTTTTGCATGGTGAGGGCAAACAGTGAAGTAATCAAGCCAGGTTCTTTGTCTTTGATGTACTGAAGGAACAGTTCTATGTAATGCTGTTTTGCTTTGATGCCGTCTTCGGAAAAAAGTATTCCCTGTTTGGTAGCCCCTTTTGCCATTTTTTTGAAATAATCGTTATCGGGCATTTCATTCTCACAAAAACAGGGCATTACATATATGCCATACTTTTGGGCACGGGTAAGAAAATCAATAAAGTTGTCCATGTATTCTGCTGAAATACCTTTTGTATCAGGTGCTCCTGCCAAACCTCTAATCTGGGTATGCTCCGATCCTCGTTCCCCTGTTTTTATAAACACGCGTACCAGGTTGTAGCCATTTGATTTCAGTATTCTCATCAGGATTTCAGAACGTTGCGGATCATAGAACTTTATATGGTCTCCAAGTTGCACATCATGTATAAGAGACATTTCAGGATTTCTGTTAACCTGTTTAACCCTTTCAGCATGAACTTGTGTAGCCATGATATCCGGCTCAAATGAGTCGTGGTCGGCCAGACGGATACCACAAAAATTAACCCCTTTTACAATTATCTCTTTTCCGCTTTCTGCCTCCATAAAACAGGCATTCTTCCGTTTTATATTTTTGATGATTATTTTCTCGGCAGGACCGGATGCATACAAGCTGCTGTAATCTTTATTGAGTTCAACTTTAATGGCTTCCGATGTGTCGCCGTTTTTACTTACAGCGGTTATAAACAAAGCACTTTGCTTTTTTAGTTTTGTTATATTGAAACTGTTTTCCGGGTATTTGACTTCCCCAATAAGATCTCCTTTACTATTTGTGATAAAGGCTTTATCGTAGGATTGGAAGTCCGGCCTCCACTCAAAGTGTAGAATTTCTTTTTTGTTTTCTTTAACTACATCAGCAAAATAGACCGGAAATGGATTTGCGTTAAGGGTGCTGCTTAATGACAAAAACATTAAGCCTATTATAATGAATTTACTCATTGGTATTACTTTTTCAAGATTTAAATTAATTTGACAAAGGACTTATTGCATCCATAATCTCCTTGTTTTCTTCCATCATATTCAATAATCTTACTTGCTCAAAAGAATCAAAAGTCCAGTAACACCAGCCACCAAAACCTTTGGTCATAACCAGATTAGACAATTCAACCATTCTGCTGGCGGTATTCGTTATATCACCTGTTTCATGTTCGTAAAAGGCACCAAATTCTGCCAAAATCATGGGTTTCTTTTGCAGAATATCATTCAGAGTGGTCGTGTCATTCAACATGGAATTCATTGTATGGTCAAACTGATCACTAATTGACATACCCATTTGCGTTGGATAATGATGAATATCGATAAAGTCGATGTTTGAACGGGCAGTTACGGTAAACATTGGCGGGTATCTTTCATCAGAGAAATTTCCAGGATAAAGTCCCAAGGCAGTTTCCGGATTTTTTCCAACAGCACTAAGCGAAAAAAAACCCTCACCAACTAACAGGTTCGGTTCAACTTGTTTCACAGCTTCTACCATTTTATTCTGGTAATGTATTGTTGCATCATCAGCCAGTTTTTGTCGCGATTGCTGGTCGGCCATGTCGTAACTTTCACCCCAGTAGGCTTCAAACGGTCCCGACATTTGAGTAAATGGCCATACATCAGCATGTAGGGCATATTCGTTTTGCAGTTCAATAGCAAAAAGTGTTTTGATTAATGTGGGATCCGTATTTTTAATGTAATTGACAATTGCCGTCAGATATTCAGCTTTAGCATCAACCGCGTTTTCAACAAAAGGGAAATAAAGTCGGAGGAATGAAAGACCTTCCATCGTGTTAATAGGAGATATTTTCGAAAGCCAGTACTGATTTGATGGTACCTCCCCATCGCCAATGGAAGGGTATACATAAATACCATATTTACGGGCACGCTCCA
>JBFEWU010000173.1:0-9869 GCA_041546215.1 Draconibacterium sp.
GGCATAGGGCCAAACGGATTTCCCTTGTAATCCATGTCCAGACCGGCCACAATTACGCGAATACCCATGTTGACCAACTGGGTTACTACAGTTATCAGGCCCTTGTCAAAAAACTGGGCTTCGTCAATTCCAATTACATCAACATCTCCGGCCAGCAGTAAAATATTGGCGGAGTTTTCAACCGGAGTTGAGTGGATTGCATTTTCATCGTGCGAAACCACTTCCGTTTCCGAGTAACGAACGTCAACTATCGGCTTGTAAATTTCCACCTTTTGTTTGGCAATTTTAGCACGTTTCAGCCGCCTTATCAATTCTTCGGTCTTTCCCGAAAACATCGACCCGGCAACAACTTCAATGGTGCCAACTTTTTTATGGCTGTTTATATCTCTTTCAATAAACATTTATCGTTACTCTTTTTGGTAATACTATTCTTACAGGGTATTTTTATTTACTACTTTTACAAAAATAAAATTTAAGCGCATGATGCTTGTTATTTCAACAAAATAATTTGCCAAATAAATAAAAATAGACTGCGGGAATGGATAATAAAAAACTACTGAAATTTCTTTTTAAAGACATTGCAGAAATTGAGGAACTTTTTGTGGAGAAAGGATCGGAGGGATTCGACGAGTTTGAGATTGAGTTTATTCAGAGCCGTTTCAAAGGTGCCAAACAGCTCATTCAAATTTTAAGTGAAAAGGAAAATAAGCAACTGGAGAATATTCGGCCACGCCCGGTCATAGAAGCCCTGGAGGATAAAAGAGAAGAAGAACCAAAAGCGAAAAAGGGAAAAGAGGTTCCGAATAAGATGACAGAAGAGGAAGCAGAAAGTTTACAAGAACTTTCCAGGTTTGAAGAGGAAATAAAAGAGAGTGATCCGTTGCAGTCTGAGCTGGCAGAGGAAAAGGAGGTAAGTGATAACTCGCAGGTGCCGGTAGAGTCACATGCGCAGTCTCAGTCTCCGGAGGCAGCTGAGGAAATTATCGGGGAGGTACAGGGAAAAGCCGTCGGTGAGGAGCAGGATTCAGCCATTCAGAGACCGGTAACAACTCCTGATGATGCTGAGCCGGGAGTTGACCTGGACGACGAAGAACAAGTTGATGAAGCAAATAATCGTTTGGGCGATCGTTTCACAAAAGAAAAATCGGTAAATGAGTTGCTGGGGAATAAGGATAACAGTAAATTGGAATATAAAATTTCCAATAGCCCGGTGGATAGCATAAAAGCAGCAATTGGTATTAACGACCGTTACCAGTACATTCGTGAGTTGTTTGATGGCAAGGCCGAAGTTTTTTCAAAAACTGTGGATGAGCTCGATCGTTTGAATACGATCCAGGAGGCGGTGACTTATCTTCAGCAGAATTATAAATGGAAGAAAAACGATACCAGCCTTAAGTTTGTAAACCTTGTAAAGCGTCGTTTTCCAAATGGATAAAGCCGGAAAATTAATATTGGTGCCCACACCCATTGGTAACCTACAGGATATTACCTTGCGTGCCATTAAGGTTTTAAAAGAAGCCGATATTATTTTGGCGGAAGACACGCGCGTGTCTTCCAAACTATTGAAACACCTTGAAATCGATAAAAGGCTAACGGCGCACCATAAATTTAACGAACACAAAACAGCCAGCTCCCTTGTATCTAAAATGGAGCAAGGTTATACGATTGCATTAATTTCTGATGCCGGGACACCGGCCATTTCCGATCCGGGTTTTTTGTTGGTGCGTGCTTGTGTTGAAAAAGATGTTGAAGTGGAATGTTTACCCGGACCTACCGCTGTTATTCCGGCTTTGGCAGTATCGGGACTGCCCACCGACAAGTTTGTTTTCGAAGGATTTTTGCCGCAAAAAAAAGGGCGCCAAACTCGTTTGAAATTACTGGCTGAAGAGCAGCGGACAATGGTATTTTACGAATCTCCCTTCCGCCTGGTGAAAACACTCACCCAATTTGGGGAGTATTTTGGTGAAGAGAGAAAGGCCTGTGTATGCCGTGAACTAAGTAAAATGTTCGAGGAAATTAATCGTGGCACGGTAAAAGAATTGCAGGATTATTATACAGCTCATTCTCCCAAAGGTGAGATTGTAATTGTTGTGGAAGGAAAGTCTGCTAAATAATGCCTGAGGTGCTGAGTAAGTCAGACCACCTTTGAATGAACATGAATAAAAGGTTTACACACATATTCTTTGATCTTGACAATACGCTTTGGGATTTTAAAATCAATTCGCACTTGTCGATGAAGGAAACCTATACTTATTTCGACATTGAAAAAAGCGGGATACACTTCGATCGTTTTTATGCCTGTTATTCTGAATGTAACGAGCAGCTGTGGGCTGCCTACCGCAAAAAGGAAATAAAGAAAAAGGATCTTATTCGCAGAAGGTTTCAGCAAACCTTCGAAACTCTTGGATTAAATGGAGTTGATCCGGGTAAAATGAATGATCATTATTTAGAAATAATGCCTGAGCAAAAGGAACTTGTTCATGGGGCCATTGAGGTATTGGAGTATCTGAAACAAAAGCAATACAAGCTGTATGTTATCACCAATGGATTTAAAGAAGTTCAACGAAGAAAACTACAGAGTTCAGGATTGGCACCCTATTTCGATAAAGTATTTATATCGGAAGAAATTAAATGCCCCAAACCCGGGAAAGGTATTTTTGAGCATGCCATAAAGTCAACAAATGCCAGAAAATCAAAAAGTTTGATGATTGGTGATGATTGGGATGTTGATTTTCTAGGAGCTTTTAGTTTTGGAATAAAGGCCATTTGTTTTTTACCTCATAAAAATGCGAATGAGATACAGAAGCTGCTTGAATCAATGGGCCTTCATAAAGATTCATATATTACATCCTTGCTCGAGTTAAAGGCAATTCTGTGACAGCTGAAAAGAAGTGCGATTGTATATTTCGAATTTAACGCGGCATTTCATGATAAAAGTCATGGCCTTCAAAGTCCTGGTAGTATTTTTTTGTTCTTTATTTTGTCGTATAAATTCCATGAATTGTTTCAAACATCATTTTTTTGTCGATTTTTTTTTATATCTCAATAATAATGCTGAATCTGGAGGTATCTATGATTTGAATTATTTACATGTGCATCACACATATAATGAACTAAAGTTTGGATAAACTATTTATTACGATTACAAATTGTTTCATGCTGTTATAAATTATCTTTGATTTGTTAGGATTTTCAAATAATTTTCAAATATTTGTAATCGTTAAAATATTTAACACTTATTGTTTGTTTTAACATGTTGATTGAATTAAGGTAATTGTGAAGGAAAAGGATTTGGGGGAATCCTATACCGTAAAAATCAATTTTAAAATTTTGTACGCTGTTTAATTTCTATTTAAAACTGTTTCTATGAAGGGGTTCTTAAGTTGCATGTCAACTATTTATCAAAATATTTATGGGTTTAAAAAACATTTTGTGGAAGAGATCTGCCAGGAGGTGCTCACTCTACATTTACTCACAATTACCCTTCGTAGAAATTCAAATCCTCCTGGCTTTTTCTGTTGTAATTATATAACACCGGTTAAACCGCTTGGGGGAGTGGTCGCCGGTGTGGAAATCAAGAATAACTATTTTTTATAGCTGTTTAATTAATAACTTAAAATTATTTCTATGAAAAAAATTGCGATTATTTTATCGATTCTCCTTTTCATGGGTAATCTGGTAGTTTTTGCTCAAACGAGGACGATAACCGGTACGGTTACATCTTCCGATGATGAAATGCCAATACCCGGAGTATCGGTGTCTGTGAAGGGAACCACCCTTGGTACAGTTACCAACATCGATGGGGAATTTGAACTAAGGATTCCCGATGATGCGAAGGAATTGTTGTTCAGTTTTGTTGGTATGAAAAGCCAAACCATTGAGATTTCCGGTGCCAATGCTTACAATGTGGTAATGGAACCAAGTTTGGTGGGTATCGACGAAGTTGTTGTAACTGCAATCGGTATCGAGCGTTCATCGCGCGAGGTTGGTTACTCGATGAGTAAAATTGACGAAGAACAACTTACCATGGCCAAGTCGCCAACCATTGCAACGGGCTTGCAAGGAAAAGTTGCAGGTTTGCAAATTACGCAAACCAGTACGGGTGTAAACCCAAGTCAAAGGGTTGTACTTCGTGGTAACCGCTCGTTTACAGGGAATAACCAGGCGCTTTTGGTGTTGGATGGTGTTCCTGTTTCGTTAAGTTACTTAACTTCATTAAATCCGAATGACGTAAAAGACATTAGTATCCTGAAGGGTGCGAATGCTTCTGCACTATACGGATCGGATGCTGCCAACGGTGTAATTATGGTTACCACCAAGCAAGGAAGCAAAGACCAGATCCAAATTCAATTTAGTAATACCACTACTTTTGATAAGGCTGCTTTTTTACCTGAAATGCAAAATCGTTTTGGATCAGGTTCTTCCAGCGATATTTATGGTAACCCGGTATACGAATCCTACGAAAACCAGCAGTATGGTCATGAGTACAATGGCGAAATGATTGAAATTGGTGTACATGATGAATATGGTAATATTCAAATGGTACCTTATTCTCCAATACCAGGGGAAAAAGAAGCATTCTTCGAAACAGGTATGACCATGCAAAACGACCTTTCGTTTTCAGCAGGTAACGAAACCGGCTCATACTTCATCTCTATTCAGGATGCAAAAGTTGACGGTTTGATTAAAAATGACGAGGCAAGAAGAAATGCAGTTCGCTTTAACGGAACAAGAAAATACAAAGGATTTACCGCTAAAGCCAATGTAAACTTTACACACGCCGAAGATGAAATTGCGTTGAACAATGTGCTTTGGTCGGTTTACAATACTGCACAGCACATTCCTTTGACCTCTTATCAGGATTGGCGTCCGTTATCTACTCCGGAAAATACAAACTGGGCAGATATCAACCACTATTACAATGCATACTATGACAATCCATATACTGAGATTGACAAGAACCGCAGAAAAAGAAAATCTGATGCCTTAATCGGTACCTTAAGCTTCAGCCAGGAAATTACACCCTGGTTAAAAGCAACTGCACGAACTTCGTTGAACTTGTCTACAACTGTATATAAGAGCACCTACGAAGAGTGGGATTTCACCGACTGGGCAATTCACGACTCGGGTCGTTCAATCAGTGGCGATATAAAAGCAGATGTGGCCGATGGTCAGTCTTACAGCTGGCGTTGGACCAACGACTTCCTGTTAACCGGAGACAAAGCTTTTGGTGATTTTAACATCAATGTAATTGGCGGAGCGACTACACGTTCTACCTATTATAATACTATAAGTGTTGGTGTATCAGCACTGGAGGTTCCTGGAGTATATAACATCAGTAACCGTTTGGGTGAATTAAGCGGATCGCAGAGTTATTCAGAAACCCGCCGTGTTGGTGTTTTTGGTGATGTGACTTTAGGGTACAAAGATTTCTTATTCCTACACGCTTCAGGTCGTAACGACTGGGACTCGCGTTTAGATCCAAGTAACTGGTCATTCTTCTACCCAGGTGTGGATGCATCGTTTATTTTCACGGAAGCCATTCCGGTATTAAAAGACAACGGCATTTTATCTTATGGTAAATTACGTGGTGGTATTGCCAAGGTAGGTAGTATCAATATCAGTCCTTATGATTTGGAAAACACCTTTGGTGTAACCGGTGGTTTCCCATACGGAAGTTTAACGGCTCACTCAATCAGTAATTCTTTAAAGAACCGCTATCTTGAACCTGAATTTACGCTTTCGAAAGAGATTGGTCTTGACCTGAACTTCTTCGAATCAAGAATTAACCTGGAAGCGGGTTATTATACCATGTCGACTACCAACCAGACTTTGCCTGCACAAATTGCTTATTCATCGGGTTATAACTCAATGAATGTAAACGCGGGTGAAATGAAAAACAGTGGTATTGAGCTGGAATTGAATGTAGTTCCTGTATCAAACAATGAATTACGTTGGGATTTCAATGTAAATTACGCCTATTGGAAGAGTGAGGTAGTTTCTTTAACTGAGGCATTCGACGAGTTATCACTTGGTAACTATGTTTATGCCATTAAGGGGGAAGCTTATCCGGTAAATAAATATTCTGATTTTAACCGTGTAATGGAAGAAAACAGCCCACATTATGGTAAAGTAATCGTTGACGAACAAACCGGTTTGCCAACAAAGAGTACCGACTTGTTTGTGAGTGGCCAAACGACTCCAAAACACATTTTAGGTTTACAATCTTATTTACGCTGGAAAGGTTTTACAGCAGGTATTTCTGCTGAATACCGTGGTGGACACGTAATGCGAAGTGGTCCTGCCCGCGACATGTTATTCCCGGGTATCGATGCACGTTCGGCTTCTGCAGGCCGCGAACGTTTTGTATATCCTAATTCTGTGATAAACACGGGAACAGAAGAGAGTCCAAACTATGTTGAAAATGAAGTTCACACAACCAACGATGGTAACGTTGATTTCTGGACACAAACTTACCGTAACGTAAGTCGTCCGTTCGTAATTAACGCCGCATTCTGGAAAATAAGGGAAGTAAGTTTATATTACGATGTCCCTGTTGCTTTCCTGAACAATACCACAGGTGGTTTTGTAAAAGGTATAAAAGCCGGATTTGTTGGAAGGAATTTATGGATGTTCTTACCAGAATCGAATGCTTATGGTGATCCTGAAGCAAACAATGGATCGGGTAACGCTGTTGGTTACTCTCCGGGTGCTGCAATACCACCAACCAAGTCATATGGATTTAACGTAGCTGTAACATTCTAACCGATAAAAATAGATAAAGATGAAGAAATTTAGAATATATTTATTAGTAGTATTCCTGCTAGCAGGAGTTACAGGATGTTCGGATTGGTTAGATGTTAACCAAGACCCTAACAATCTTACAAGTTCAACTAAAGACCTCGTATTAACAGGTGCGCAAAAACAATTTGCCGAACGCCAGCAATTGGGAGCCGGTTACTCGCTTCTTGGAGCATGGATAGGTTATTACGGTCACTCAGGTGGCTGGTCAGGATGGAACAATGTTAAAAGTTATAGCATGACCTCTTCTGACTATAATGGATTTTTTAACGATCCATACCGTAACGAACTGAAAAACCTGAAGTATGTGGAAGAAAAAGCATGGGAAGCCCAAAATCCGGCTTATGTGGCAATGGCACGCTTATTAAAAGCAGTGACTTACCAGCGCATGGTGGATACCTATGGCGATATTCCTTACACTGAAGGTGTTGAAGGTTTTAACGGAAACGTTACCCCGGTATACGACGACGCGCAGGCCATTTACGACGATTTAATTGTTCAGATTGACACAGCCATTCTTTTATTCAACCAGGCCATCGAGAATTCAAATACAATTGAAGGAGATGCCGACCTGATTGGTGGTGGTGACATAACTAAATGGATTAAGTTGGCTAACAGTTTTAAATTGCGTGTTTTAATGCGTCAAACCGAAGTTAGAGATGGATACGTTGCCGCGAACATGCAGTTCGACGAAGCCGGTTTCCTTACCAGCTCATTAATGGCCAATCCTGGCTATATCGAAAATACATCCGGAAAAATGAATCCTTTGTATTCGGGCTACGGTAAAAACTATAAAGGTGACTTAACCAGTGCCAACCAGCAGTATGGTTTAAATGTTTTCTTATCGACCTTGTACAAAGCGTCAAACGATCCACGTTTGGAACTTTGTTGGGAACCCGGTGTTGAATCAAAAGACTATAGCCATGCTTTACAACTGGGCCAGAACGGTGATCCGGAAGATCACTGGGGACATAGTTCAGTACGTATGGGACCCGGCATTTACGGTGATGCCTCAGATGGTGGTGTTATGGTAATGTCAGTTATGGAAGTGAACTTCCTTATTGCTGAAGCATTGGCCAGAGGATACAATCTGTCGTCAGCAGGTGTTGATGGAACTGCTAAAGATTACTGGACCGCAGGTGTTGAGGAATCAATTGATTATTATGGTACAAGAGCCGGAGCAGAAGATATTGACGAATTAACCACTCAATATTTGGGCGAAGATGTATTAGGGCCTGCGGCATGGGATGATGCAAATCCGGTAAAATCTATTATTTACCAGAAATACCTTGCATTGGTTGGTGTAAACCATTTCGAAGCATGGTCTGATTACCGCAGAACCGGTTATCCTGAAGCTGGAAATCCAAATGAGATTCAAACATCAATGATTTCCTACTACTTTAACATTGTAAAAGAACAGGTTCCGGTACGTATGTTGTATGTTCAGCGTGAAACGGATATTAACGAAGAAAATGTAAATGCAGCCATTGCAAAAACCGGTGTAACTTTCGATGCCAACTTTATCATGGATGCACGTATTTTCTGGGATGTTAATTAATATTTGAATAATAATAAACGGAATATAATATGAAGACATTTAATAAATTACTAATAGCAATGGCAGCCGTTGCATTATTGTTCACCACTTCTTGTCTGGACGATAGCATGGTTGACATTGAAGTGGAAGATTTTGCCGGTTCGCCTTATATTGTCGATTTTAACGAGATGCCTAACTCGGCAGGCTATGTTACAAGGAGTTTCCAGGGTACAACTGACCCTAGTCAGTCTTATTCTTCAACATTCAGGGTAAACCTTTCTTCAGCATGGCAGTTGGATGAAGACCTGCAAGTAACTGTGCAACTGGATGATGCAGCAGCAAGTCAATTTGCTGCAAACAATCCTGGATTCCAGGTTTTGTCATCAAGTAAACACAATTTTACATCAGCTACAGTAACTATACCCGCAGGGGAACGTGAGGTTGAATTTTCTGCTGACTTCTTTCCTGCAGGCTTGTCTGCTGATGATAAATATGTCGTTGCTTTCTCCATTACAGGCACATCAAATCCTGATGTGAAAATCAGTGGTAACTTTGGAACACAGTACATTAAAGTAGGTGTAACCAATATTTTCCATGGTTCTTACACGCTTGATGCTTACTGGCACTATGGTGGGCATACTGATTATTCATTCTTGTGCTCAACTGATGACCTGGGATTTGCTACAGGTTCTTCAAGAACCATTATTACGAGCTACACCTATCCGGGGTGGGGATACAAATACATCATCGAAGTTGATTTGGATAACCCTCAAACCATTGAAGGTCACGAAGGAGCTATGAAGTTTACGGTAACGGTACAAGGTAAAGAAAGTGCCAGCGAACAGCATGATGACTTCGGTGGCGAAGTTTGGAACTACTGCTACCAGGATTCTGCCGGCAAGTGGCATTTCAAGCTATGTCAGACCTATACGTCTGGAAGTGGACCACACTTCTCGAAAAACTGGTATCACCAGAATTAGAAAAACACAAATATTACAAAAGGTCATCCGTCAGCAGACGGATGGCTTTTTTTGTTTTCAGTAAGAATACTATCGTGCAATAAAAAAAACTATATTTGATAAAAACCGCGCGGTATGAATACCATGGGAATGGTGTTGATTCACTGATGCATACTGAGAACAGATTTATGTTAATAAACAAGCATCACACTTTGCCTTAAATGAATTCAATTTATAGCGAATTAAATGAGTTGCCTCAGAAAACAAACAATTTTAATAAGATGAAAAAAATTATCCTTCTGCTATTTGTTGTTACCACCAGCATTTTTTCGTGGGGAAAGGAAACCGATAAAATAACAGCAAATAAAGATGATGTGCTTGCTGTCGATGATAAAAACAAAAATTCGATGGTGAGAATGCAAAATAAAGTGATTGCCGGAATTGAAACTTCCTTAAATCCTTCAGTAACGGCCGACGACGATTCTATGTTCAGAACTTTAGCAAGTTTCAGGATCGGGTATCGATTGAAACAACACGTTTTAACGGGTTCGCTGGGTGTTGAATTTACCGAC
>JBFEWU010000157.1:0-10501 GCA_041546215.1 Draconibacterium sp.
CGATCAATAAAAACAGGGCACTAAAAAAAACATGGAACTTTATAAAGTAGGGATAAATTTCTTGCATCATATGAATGTATATTATTGTAGATGGTTAGAAATCTGTATTGCAATGAAGCTGTTTTTGATTAAATTGGTATCAAGAATAGAGAGCAAAGAGCAAAGAACAAAGAGCAAAGAAACAGTGTTCAGTGTTCAGTATTCCAGTTGTCATCGTTGTCATTTTATTTGTTTGGTTTTTCTCATGATAACTTGACAACGCGAACGCAGTGAGTGGAGAACGTATTTGTAGTTGTCGTTGTTGTCATTGTTTAAATATAAGAAAATCAAAATTTATTGACCAAGCCATTAATCACTAATCAATAATAATTAATCAATTTCAGTTGTCTTCGGTCTTCAATCTATTTCCAATGCACCCTGTTTTAGTGAGTTGAGCCAAATTATTCCTTTTTTAAGAGCATTGCAACAATTACACCTAAAATTTTAAAGCTTAAATTGTTTTTGAGTACAGATTACTACTTTCTTCTAAATTCGGATCAAAAGCCATGGCAATATTTCGAACAACCATCATTCCGTTTTCAGAGACCATGATTTCATTGTCTGAAAAAGTTAGCAGATTATCTTCTGTAAATTCGCTTAATTTATTGGCGTCAAACTGACAAATTGTTTTCCATTCTTCAACGGATAAATTTAGTTCCGAAGCCAGTTCTTCAAAATTTAATTTTCCGTTACACATTACGCTGTTAATGGTTTTTCTGATGGTTTTTTCATCCCGGTTTAGCTTATAGCCTCTTTCGACAGCCATTCCTGTTTTGTTAACCGAGCGGATATATTCGGAAGTATTCCTTGCATTTTGAATATAAGCCCCTTCCAATTGGGTTATCCCTGTTGATCCAAAGGCATATACCTGCCCTGTTGTTTCCTGGGTGCAATAGCCCTGGAAATTACGATGCAGAAGTTTGTTGTTTTTTGCGATCGCCATACTGTCAGTTGGTAAAGCAAAGTGGTCCATACCTATGGCAGTATACCCTGCTTTTTTCATCAGATTGTATCCGCTTACCAGCATATCCAGTTTTTGGTTGGGTGTGGGCAGGCCATATTCTTCCAAAGATTTTTGGGCTGGTTTTACCCATGGGACATGGGCATACGAAAAGGTGACCAGACGGTCGGGTTTTATTTGTATGGCTTTTGCCACGGCATCGGCAAAGCTTTCCACGGTTTGAAGAGGCAGGCCATATATTAAATCGAGGTTTACGCCAACAAATCCAAGTTCGCGTATGTCGGCAACAATTTCTTCAATGGGGTAGCGTGGTTCTTTCCGGTTTACGGCTTCCAATACCTTAGGGTCAAAATCCTGAACGCCCAGGCTGATCCGGTTAAAACCTAAATTATGGAGTTTTGTAAGGTAGGCTTTTGACAGGTAGGCCGGACTGCATTCCATGGCAATTTCAGCAGCACTGTCCAGGGTAAACATGGTTTTTACCCTGGTCATTACCTCTTCAATATGCCTGATCGCCACCGAGTTTGGTGTGCCACCGCCCCAGTGGATCTGCGTCACCTTTCGCTCTTTCGAAAGAAATTTTCCCACATAGTCGAGCTCTTTTAACAGGGCCCTGAAATAAATTTCAACCCGGCTATTTGCCAGAAGCTCATCGGTATTGCAGCCACAAAAATGGCAGATTTGCGGACAGAAAGGAACATGAAAATACAAAGAGATATTTTCGGGATGCTCCTGATTCGACTGAACGAGGGCATCTTTATAATCCCCCGTACCAAAGTCGCCGGAAAAAAAATTTGCCGGTGGATAACTGGTATAACGAGGTCCTGGACGGTTGTATTTTAGTAATAAATCCTTTAGCATTTACTTTTATCTGTTCCAGTTAGTTTCTTTTATCCAATTGCTAAGAAATAATGCATTTTCGTATGGAATACCAGGGATAAAGCCATGTCCTAAATTGAATATCCAGTTCTTGTTTTCGGCACCAAAAGCGATATACTTGTCCAATGTCTTTTTGATTGTTTCCTGGTCGGCATACAGCACCCTTGGATCTAAATTACCCTGTAGCCCAATTTCAGGATGAACCATTCTACGGGCTTCCGGCATTTCAATCTGCCAGTCGATGCTAACATAGTCGCAATGCTCCGGAGTTAAAGCGCGCATCCCGGTGCTTAATCCTTTGGGGAAAAAGATAAAAGGTACATTTTTATCCCTGGCAGCCTTGGCGATACGTTTTACCGATGGTAAAAACATTTCGTTATAAACATCAGTGGGAACAAGGCCGGCATGTGTTTCAAACAATTGAAAGACATCAATTTTATGTTCGGCCTGCTTGTTCAGGTATTCAATGGATAAATCGGTTACAGCGTCGATTAAATATTGGGTCGCAGTTTTGTTTTTATAGAAATAATTGACCGCATCGGGAAAAGCATGATTCGTACTTAGTCCCTGGATCATAAAACACAATACGGTTAGTGGTCCTCCACAGAATCCTATCAATGGAGTGTTTTCATTACGTTTTTCTACAATTGCATCAATGGCATTGTAAATGTATTGCAACTTTCCGGCATCTGGATTTAACTTCAGGTCTTTGGGTGAAATATCCTTTAATGGCTTGTCGAACACCGGACCTGTTTCAAGAAACTCTAATCCCATACCCATGGCATAAGGAATTACCAGAATATCGGAGAAAAGGATGGCGGCATCTACTCCCAAATCATCGATTGGCAAAAGCGTAACATCAGCAGCCAGCTGCGGATCACGCATCATTTCCCAGAACGAATGTTTTTCTTTTAATTGTAAATAAGAAGGTAAAACCCTTCCGGCCTGTCTCATAAACCAAAAAGGAGGTCGGCTATGCGGTTTCCCGTTTATCGTATCTAATAATATTGAATTCATAGTTATTTCGTCAATTGTTTTAAGGCATTTAAATTTGCTGCAATGGTTTGCTGAATTTCTTCGTCGCTTTGGACATACGAAACAAAGGCACATTCGAACTGCGATGGGGCAAGATAAATGCCACTTTCCAGCGCAAGCTTAAAATATTCTGCATACCTGGCTGAATCAGATTTCATTGCAGTTTCAAAGGAATCTACCTTCTCTTCGTTCGTAAAGAACAAGGTCATCATTGAACCCACACGGTTAATCAATCCCGGGATGCCAGCTTCTTTCAGGTTGTTTTCGATACCTGTAGCCAATAGTGCCGCTTTACGCTCCAATTCAGGATAAATATCGGCATTGGTATTTAGTTCATTTAACATGGCATACCCGGCGTGCATTGCAAGTGGATTTCCCGAGAGGGTTCCGGCCTGGTATACCGACCCGCCTGGGGCCAGGTTTTCCATAATCTCTTTTCTTCCACCGTAAGCTCCAACTGGAAGTCCACCCCCAATGATTTTTCCCAGTGTAGTAATGTCGGGCGTAACGTTTAAATATTCCTGGGCACCGCCCTTTGCCAGTCTGAAACCGGTAATTACTTCGTCGAAGATTAGCAGGGCACCATATTTTTCAGTGATTTCACGCAATCCTTTCAAAAAGCCTTCTTCAGGGAGCACTACACCCATATTCCCTGCCACAGGTTCTAAAATAACAGCTGCAATTTCATCGCTATGCTGTTTGAACAGGCTCTCCACCGATTCCAGATCGTTGTATTTTGCCAGCAGAGTATCCTTTGCTGTACCTTTTGTAACTCCCGGGCTGTCGGGTAAACCCAATGTTATGGCTCCTGAGCCTGCTTTAATCAGGAAACTGTCGGCATGGCCGTGATAATTTCCTTCAAACTTTACGATTTTTTCGCGATTGGTATATCCGCGTGCCAAACGCAGGGCGCTCATTGTGGCTTCGGTACCCGAGTTTACCATACGCACCTTATCGATGGACGGTACCATTTGGGTGATAAGCTCTGCCACTTCACTCTCAATAATTGTGGGAGCGCCATAACTGGTTCCCCGTTCAGCGGCTATTTGTATGGCTGAAACAACTTTGGGATTGGCATGCCCCAGAATAAGCGGACCCCACGATGAAACAAAGTCGATGTATTCATTTCCGTCAATATCATATATTTTGGAACCTCTACCATGACTGATATACACCGGATTTAAATTGACGCTCTTAAACGCCCGAACCGGTGAATTTACACCACCGGGAATAAAACTGTTCGCTTTCCCGAATTCTATAACTGATTTATTGAATTGCATATCTTTCCGATTATAATTTGTCGATAATATCCTGTGTGTGGTAAGAAATAATTATATCTGCTCCAGCTCTTTTAATGGAAGTAAGAATTTCTTTTACAATACGTTCCTCATCTATCCACCCTTTTTCCGCGGCAGCTTTAACCATGGAGAATTCTCCACTTACGTTGTATGCTGCAATGGGAATGTTAAAGTTATCCTTTGTCCGGCGAATAATATCAAGGTAGCTTAATGCCGGTTTTACCATTACAATATCGGCTCCCTCCTGAATGTCCAGATCAACTTCGCGCAAGGCTTCGTTGCTGTTTGACGGATTCATCTGATAGGTAGCACGGTTTCCGAATTTTGGAGCGCTATCGGCTGCATCGCGGAAAGGACCATAAAAGGCCGATGAGTATTTGGCCGAATACGACATTATGGGCATATTCGTGAAGCCGGCCTGGTCCAGGGCCGCACGCATATGGGCAACCCGCCCGTCCATCATATCACTTGGAGCTACCATGTCAACGCCAACCCGGGCAAAGGATAAAGCTTGTTTCGACAAGGTGTCAAGCGTTAAATCGTTGTGTACATCGTTATCTACAATGGTGCCGCAGTGTCCATGGGTGGTATATTCACAATTGCAGATATCAGCGATCAGGAACAGGTCTGGAATTTCCTTTTTTATGGCTTTTATGGCTCTTTGAACAATGGCATCGTCGTGGGTAGCCACCAGGCCATGTTCATCCTTAGAGTCTGGTATTCCGAACAGGAGAATTGATTTTACTCCCTTGTTGTATAGATTTTTACAATATTCAACCATTAAATCAACCGATAACTGGTAATTTCCGGGCATAGATTTTATGGGATTTTTTACGCCCTCGCCGGGACAAACAAAAAGTGGCATGATTAAATCGGCTGGCCGGATTATTGTTTCTTCCACCATATTTCTTAAGGTTTCGCTTTGGCGAAGTCGTCTAAGTCTTGTAACAGGAAATGCCATAATTTCTAGAATTTAGATATTGTATTGTTTTTGTTTAAAATATATTTCCATTTCTTCTGCCATTGTATTCAGGTTGGGTAGTGAAGGACAAAACGATGCTTCAATCCCCCTCTCGTTCATGGCTTTTTGAGTCGTTTTACCAATAGCAGCGCTTTTTAATCGGGCAATTCTTATGGGATTGTCTACCTGGCTTAAGAAAGCATCTACTGCCGAGGGACTTAAAAACAGAATCAGGTCGTAACTGTCTGATTCAACTCTGCTCCTTAGTTCCGCATTTGGCTTATTTACCTGATGCGTATGGTAAACCACCAATGAAGTAATTTTATGATTTTTGTTTAACACCTGTTGCACATGGTTTGATGCCAGGTTGCCGGTTGGTACTAAAATATTTTGCTGTTTATCGTTGAATAATCCGGCCAATTCGTTTGCAAACTCAACTGAGTCTTTGCTTTCTGATATATATTCTGGTGTAAATCCATGTTCTTCTAAGGCCTTCCCACTGGCTTTGCCTATTACCGCAAACTTTTGACTCAAATTCTTATTGGGTAAGCCCAATTCTTTAAGCCAGTAAAAAAAGTTATTTACCCCATTTGAGCTGGTAAAAACCACCCAGTCAAATGAGGCCATTTCCCTGAGAATGGATTCAATTCTCCTGATATTGGTACGAGCTGCAGTTATTTCAATTAAAGGGAAATTATATACCAGGGCACCTTTCGGTTCAAGCAAATGTTGAATTTTTAATGCTTTATCTGCGGCGCAAGTTGTTAGTATTATTTTCCCCTGAATCGCAGACATTCTACTGATTATTAACGTTTCTTATTCGCTCCAGAAGCGAAGATGAACCTTGTTCGATAAAATAATCGGCCAGTTCACCAGCCAGTTTATCTGCGTCAGAAAGTTGTCCGCTCACCGAATGTAAAATCTTATCCGTTCCATCAATGTACGACATAAAACCATTCAGAGTAAGTGTTTGACCATCCAGCGACGAATAAATGCCAATGGGAATCTGGCAACCTCCTTCCAGTTTATTCAGGAAAATACGTTCTGCTTTTGTAATGGAAAAAGTCAGTTCGTCGTTAATTGCACTTACCAGCGATTTGGTATGTTCGTCGTCCATCCTGATTTCCATGGCAATGGCACCTTGCGAAACAGCCGGAGTGATTACATCGGGTTTAATGATTTCAGAGATATACCTGTCGAGCTCAAGACGTTGCAAGCCGGCAGAGGCCATGAGCATTACATCGCAATATCCTTCTTCCATTTTGCGCAGGCGGGTGTTTACATTTCCCCGAATATCCACAATTTTAAAATTGGGATTTATGGCCAGCAGCTGAGCTTTACGGCGTAAACTTGAAGTGGCAATGGTTGTATCCGGTGTTAGCTCATTCAGCTTTATTCCCTTGGCACTTACCAGTGCATCGCGTACTTCGCCACGGGGAAGCACTGCACCTACTTCCAGGCCTTCGGGCAATAGGGTAGGCAGGTCTTTCAGGCTGTGCACTGCCATATCGATCTCATCGCGGTACATGGCTTCTTCCAATTCCTTGGTAAATAGCCCTTTATCGCCAATTTTCGATAAGGCTACATCCAGAATTTTGTCTCCTTTTGAGTGTATTATAACCAGTTCAACTTCACTTTCAGGGAACTTGTTTTCGAGGATTTCTTTTACTTTTTTTGCCTGATAAAGAGCCAATTGGCGACCACGTGTGCCAATACGTATTGGTTTTGAGATCATAGTAAAATACTTAATGATATTTGATATAAATACGAATAGATTGAAATGTGCTAATTCAGATCGAATAGTTCATGCAAAACTTTAACATATTCCGTTTTTCGCCCATTCCCGGTTACTTCTTTTAGATTTCTTATGAGTAAGCGCACGTATTTATTGGTGATATGCGAGCCGTAGCTGTCTATTATTTCATTTTCACCTGTTTTGTTCACTTTTTTAAATCCGGCCAATTCCGATTGGTTAATGGTTGAGAAATTTGTTTTTATCGCTGCAATAACCTCACCCAGATTTCTTGTGCTGAGCCAGTTATTAAAATCCTCCATATACTCATCAATAATAACATCGGCATCTTCAATAAATTTCTTTCGTTTACTGTGGTTGGCCTGCACCACTTCCTGCAGGTCGTCCACGTCGTAAATAATAACATTTTCAACATCACCTACATCGGCGGTTATGTTGCGCGGTACAGAGAGGTCTATGAATAATTGTTTTTTACCTTCACGTTTTTTATTGGCTTTTTCAACCATCTCTTTGTTGATAAGCGCGACTTGCGAGCCTGTTGAAACAATAACGATATCACTTTCTTCCAGCTGTTTTCCAATTTCTTCAAATGGCGATGTTTTCATGCCAAATGCATTGGCCAGAGTAATGGCTTTTTGGTGGGTGCGATTGGTAATTACAACCTTATCGCAGCCTTTTTTAACCAGGCTTCTTAATGCCAGTGTTCCGGTTTCGCCTGCACCTACTATAAATACATTTTTGTCTTTACAATCGGGAAAAACAGAGAAGCATTTTTCAACGCCTGCGTACGAGACTGAAAAAGCGCCTTCGCTGATTTTTGTCTGAGTTCTTATTTTTTTATTTGCTTCCAGCGATTTGGTGAATAAGCGCGTAAGCTCTGTGTCTGAAATCCCAAATTTTAAGCTAAGCTGTAAGGCGTTTTTTACCTGGTTTACAATCTGGTACTCGCCTAAAATCATTGAATTGGCACCTGATACCACGTAAAACAAATGCTTGAAAGCTTCGTCATTGGCTTTCATGTAAAAGTAGTCGCGAATGTTCTCAGATACATTACAAAATTCTTTCAGACTTTTGAATACATAGCTAAAAGCTCCCGATTTGCAGCAGTCACCCATCTGAAAATAAAATTCAGACCGGTTACAGGTTGAAATGACAACCAGGCCGGAGAATCCTTCCTTCCCTTTAAGGAATTCGGCAAAGCGTACAGTCCTTGATTCGTCGAACGAAAATTTCTCGCGAATTTCAATGGGGGAAGATTTATAATTGATTCCTATAACACCTATCATGGTTCTATAATTAATTCAAGAACAATTTTAGGTAGAAAATGTGTAGAAAATCTGTTATTTTGATTAAGTCTAAAAGAAAATTAGGTGTTTGACAATATTTTTGAGAAATCTAAGGTGAAATTATGAAAGTTTTCCTCGTAATTGTAGTTGATTTTAATGCCGTATAAGTCGCAAATACGTTTGGCGATTTCCAGTCCTAATCCATTGCTATTCTTCTTGTTAGATCCTTTTGCGAATCTTTTGAAGAGTTCTTCCTTTTTTATTTTAAGCGCTTCGCCGGTGTTTAAAATGCTTAAACTGGTATTATCCATAAAAATTTTTATTTCGGCACCTTCTTTGCTGTGAATAACAGCATTTTTCAAAAGATTTGAAATCAGTACATCCAATAACACCGGATTTATGTGTATGCTTAAGGCAGATTTTATAATTGATATTTTGAAATCGCCTGCTTCAAAAAGCACATCAAAATTTTGAATGTATTTTTCAACCACGTCTTTAACCTGTACCCATGCCAAATCTTTAAACTGGTTGTTTTCTATCTTGGTGATCAGCAAAAGTGACTGGTTCAGTTTCGACAAACGTTCGGATGTGGTCAGTATTGTGCTCACTAAACTCAAATCATTCTCGTTTAAATTCTGCGATTGAAGCAAAAGCTCGGTTTTGCTTTTAATAATTGCCAATGGTGTCTGTATTTCATGTGAAGTATTGGCTGTCAGTTCTTTCAGGTTCACAAAATCATTCTGTATACGATTCACCATATTCCGGTGTACCTGGTTTAGTTTGCTGAATTCTAGAATTTCTGAATCTTCCAGATTGAGCTTTTCGTTTCCTTTAATGTCGTATTTGTCAACACGCTCGAGATTTACGAAAAACTCAGACCAAACATTTTTAAAGATAAAACGATTGAATATGAAGATCATAAAAATGAAAATAATAACCAATCCAATGGTGGAGGTGGTTATCCTTTCCACGAGCTTGTCGGACGATAATAGCGATTTGTTGATTACAACTATGAAATTTTGTTGATTGGCTGCAAATGTAAATTTGAGGATCCGGTGTGGAATGTATTTCTGTTGTGCATTGCTGTAAAAAATGGTGTCGGAAAAATGAGGGGTGATTATCAGCTGGTTATCCGCCTTTATAATGCTGATGTCGTTGGTTACCATTGAATCTTTAATGCTGGATGGATTTTCACTTACCTGCTTTATGGTACTTTGCATTTGGTAGACTAACTCGTTGTCGACGTGACGGTCAATCATTTGTTTGGTGATGTGAAAGGATATAATATTTCCAATCAGAAAAATAAAAATACTTCCCGTAATAATCAGTAAACTTGTTTTTGTTAAAAGCTTCATTCAGGTAAAAATTTATAACCAACACCATAAACAGTTTTAATGTAGTCGTTTGCACCGGCGGCAATCAGTTTCTTACGCAGGTTTTTTACGTGCAGGTACAGAAAATCCAGTGAACTTAAGCCATCCACGTATTCTCCTACGAGGTGCTCGGCTATTGATGTTTTTGATATAACCTGGTTTTTGTTTGTAATCAAATACATTAATAATTCATATTCACTCTTGGTTAGGTCAACGGGAGTTTCAAAAACTTTTACCTGGCGACTTTGTGGATCTATCGATAATTCATTCATAACAAGAACCGAATTCCCGTCAAACTTCAAACGTCTCAATAAGGAATAAATCCGGGCGTTCAATTCAGAAAGGTGGAAAGGCTTAACCAGGTAATCATCAGCACCAATATTTAATGCTTCTATTCTGTCGTCCAGGGCATCGCGGGCCGAAATAATAATGATCCCTGCTTTACTGTTTATTCGTTTTGACTTCTTAATGACATCCAATCCATTTCCATCCGGTAACCCGATATCAACGATTAAACAGTCATACTCGTATAGCGAGCACAACTCATTGGCTTTGTCCAAATTACCTGCAACATCACACAAGAACTTTTGATCTTTCGTCAGGTAATCTACTATGGATTGTGCCAAATCATTTTCGTCTTCAACCAGTAATATTTTCATTCGTATATAATTAGTTTAAAATCTTGTTTTTCAACGCTTAACATACAGAAAGGTATATGTATTTTTTACGGCCAATGGAACTCGTCCCGACACATCGGGACTCGTTTCATATGATAAAAATAGTTTGTTTTCAGCGGTTTCATATGAAACTCGCATAATTATGTCACTGTGAATTAATCAGCCGGCTGACAGAAGTTATGCTGGTTTCATTTCTAAATTCATTTACTTTATAAATCTTGCTTCTTCTCAGGTGAGAA
>JBFEWU010000101.1:0-13313 GCA_041546215.1 Draconibacterium sp.
ATCGTTCCCGTCAGATGTTTCAATTCGAACAAGCGTAGAATCACTGCTTTGTGCCTGCACCTTGTTTGCGGTGAGACAAGCAAGCAGTATCAGAATAACGATTGATATTTTCATCTTTTATAAATGCTTAATTTTTTATGGAAACAGCTGGAACGCATCCCGATACTACGGAACTTGTTTCATAAGTCTAATTTATAATAAATATGATGAATTTCTATTAAATACGATACCTTATAAATAAACAATTTTAATGGAGATGTACACAAAAAAATGTGGATATTAGTCACCGGGTGAACGGTCAACTTTGGAGCTATTCACCACCTGAACTGAAATACAATCGGGCTATTTTTTCTTTTTGTAAGTATTCCGGTGTTTGTGTTGCGACTTTCCTTTTTTATAATGATGGAATTTTCCCCTGGGGCTTTTGTTTCTTTTCCCGGGTTCTCTCCATTCCGGTCCTTCGCCCAAATGTTCAGGCATTGGGATTTTAAAAACTTCCCGCTCGATCAATTGCTCAATCTGGTGAAATTTGTACATGTCATCTTCGTTCACCAAAGTCAGGGCCACACCTGTTGCATCGGCGCGGGCCGTTCGACCCACACGGTGTACATAATCTTCAGCATCGCCTGGCACATCGAAATTAATAACCAGGTTAATGTCTTTAATATCAATTCCCCGGCTCATTACATCGGTTGCCACCAAAATGCGAATCCGCCTTGAGCGAAAACCATTTAAAACACTTTCACGATCCGCTTGCTCGAGATCGGATGAAATGGCTTCGGCCACAAAATTCTTCTTTTTCAGTACGCGTGCCAGTTCTGTTGTAGCTCGTTTGGTTGAACAAAAAATGAGGACACTGGCATAATCCGGGTTTTCGGAAATAAGATGTGCCACCAAATCATTTTTTTGTTTGTTGTAAATTAAATATGCCGCTTGCAAAACACCCTCAGCAGGTTTCGACATGGCAATATTGATTTCCTTTGGCTGGTACAAAATCTCCGAGGCCAGTTTCCTGATTTTTGGTGCCATAGTAGCACTAAACATCAGTGTTTGCCTTTCTTTTGGCAAATAGGAGATAATTTTCACCAGGTCGTCGTAAAATCCAATATCCAACATTCGATCGGCCTCATCCAGTATCAAAAACTGAAGAGTATCGAACTTTACATAACCAAGGTTCAGGTGCGAAATTAATTTCCCCGGAGTTGCAACTATAATATCGGCTCCCTTAGTCAGTGCTGTTTTTTGCTGGCCCCATTCATCGCCGTCGCCACCACCATAGAGCGCAATGGAATGTATACCCATAGTATACCCAATGCCCTGAACCTGCTGATCAATCTGCATGGCAAGTTCGCGTGTTGGCACTACAATCAGGGTTGAAGTTTCGCCACCGGGCAAATCTGCAATTAAATCAAGAATCGGAAGTAAAAAAGCCGCTGTTTTTCCCGTTCCGGTTTGCGCACATGCAATTAGATCATTTCCGTCTAAAATTACGGGAATTGCTTGTTCTTGTATGGGCGTTGCTTCCTTAAATCCCATATACTCTATGGCATCAAGCAAGTCGTCGTGTATTCCAAGTTCTGAAAACTTCATTTAAGAAAAATAATTTCAATTGTTTGCAAAGATAATTAATTTGATTGCACTTGAACTTTTTGAGCCATTTAAGTATTCAAATGGAGAATTCCACGCATGCCCCTTTTGCCAGGGCAGTGTTGGAAATGCGCTTCATGTTTCCATAAACGATTCAATTCTTCGGTTAAGGGAAAAGAAATGCCAGGTTTTTAAAATGTTCTGATCAGGCCTTGATTAAACCATCCACAATTAAAAAGATCATCATAAATAAATAGAGGAAATTTAATTTATAAAAAGAAGGTCGTACTTTAAATTCCTCTTGTACAAAAACTGCAAGTGTGAGTGAGAATAGCAGGTAAAAGATGTAAAACAGTAAAAAGAACATGATTATTTTGTTGCCAATGACCAAAAAGATGACCAAAAATGCAGAGGCAACCGTGGTAAGTACCCAGGTGTATGTTACCCGCTTTATTTGTCCCTCGTTAAATATTTGATTGAGGCTGGGCATTTTGGCCAGTTTGTATTGTTCGCCAAACATTAAAAGCAGTAGCCAAAAATGAGGTATTTGCCCGATAAAAAAGAATCCGGCAACTAACAAAATCACTTCCGAGGTAAGGCTCCCGCCTGCTCCGGCCCAACCTATCATCGGTGGCAACGCACCAACCATTGATCCTGGAATTACGGCAAACGCTGATATTTTTTTTAGCGGAGTATAAACGGCATTGTAAAACAACAAGGTTACCCAACTCAGCACAAGGGCCTTAACCGGATTGGAAAAATAGAGTACTGCAGTACCTGTAAGTGCAAATACAATGGCCACATTTAACGCTCCTTTGGCAGTTATTTTTCCGGAAGGAATCGGGCGGTTTTTGGTGCGCGGCATTTGTGCATCCACATCACGTTCCTGCCAGTGATTGATTACACTTGATGCACACGACATTAAAAAAACGCCAAGGAAAAGAAACCAGGCTTGTGTGTCGACATTTCCTGCATAAAGCACATAGCCGGTTAAGGCTGAAAGTGCAATGGGTAATGAAATCCTAACTTTACCCAGTTCGTATATTATTTTTAAGTCTTGTTTCAAATCATCAACTTTTTTTATACCATCAGAAAAAAATAAAATCGGAACTGACGGAAGAAACTTTCAGCATCAAATGTTTTATTCTTCTCTTAATCTACTCCAGTGTTTTCAGGTACTCGGTAATATTCGCGATATCATCTTCCGATAGTTGTCCTTCGTAAGTAAGCATTAATCCTTTCCCAAATCCATCCACGACATCGGCATTTGGATCGTAAATTGACCGTTTAATGTATTCCTCATCAACGGTTAGCTGACGTGTCTCACTGCCGGTTTTAACCGTACGGTCAGCTCCCCAAATCCCTTTAAAACTTGGTCCGACTAACCTTGTTCCATCGAGCGAATGACAGGCAAAGCAACCAATGTTTTGCATAATTCGTTTCCCGGTAGCTGTTGGCGATTCAACCTCGGCGGTGACTACTTGTGTTGTATCCACCAGCCAGTCGTTAAATACCGGCTCGGGCATCACTTTTACATACGAGTACATATAGGAGTGCTGTAAGCCGCAATACTCGGCACAATAGAGTTCGTACAAACCTTCTTTCTGCGGTTCGAACCACATGGAGTTATTTTCCAGACCCGGCACCATATCCTGCTTCACCCGAAACGCCGGAATATATAAACTATGCAGCACGTCCATTGCCACCAGGTTAAGTTTTATTGCTTTATCTTTGGGTAAATAGAGCGTATCGGTTCGTTTGCCGTTGTCATATTCAAATGTAAAGTTCCACATCCGGCCATAAACTGTAATTTCCATGGCATCTTTTGGTGCTTTTTGCATGGGTTTCCACCCTGCCCAGCCGTAGTAAAACATGAGCATCGTTAACAGGAAAGGAACCACTGTCCACACAATTTCAAGCTTTACACTCCCCTCAATTTGAGTGGCTTTTGGATTTTTTTTCTTATTGTATTTGAATATAAAAACCAGCATTACCACTGTTAATCCAATGAGGAAAAAAAATGATATCCCGAGAATAATCAGGAAGGCGGTGTCGACACCCTGTACAAAATTCGAGGCTTGAGTTACTTCTGAACTATACATATTACACTCTATATAAGTAATCTAACATTGTAATAACTAACACAACTACAAAAATGGAAAACACGAATATTACCATAATCCGAATGTATGGCTTGTCGTATTTCAAATGCATAAAGTAGGTTAATACCAGGTATGATTTAACCATGGCAAAGAGCAATGCCCCTGCCACAGTGTATGTTCCAAGTTCAATTCCGGTTATGGCAATTGATGCAAAAGTAAAAGCGAGTAAGGCAAGCAAAATAATTGCATATAATCGGTAGGGTACAATATGATGTTTTTCGTCTGACATAGTTGACTTTTTAAGTGATTAAGTAGAAAAGCGGGAAAAGGAAAATCCAGATTAAATCCACAAGGTGCCAATACAGTCCGCAGTTGTCGAGTAACGAAGGTCTTTCAGCTGTTACCTTACCATTGTTTAAACCCCGAATGGCAAATGCCATTATTACCAGTCCCACAATAATGTGCAGGGCATGTAATCCGGTCATTACAAAGTAAAGTCCGAAGAAAAGAATCTCTCCCTGGCTCATGGTGGCAATCATATGCTCCGAGCCCGGCCAAATGCCATGCTCAAATTTTACTCCCCATTCAAAATATTTATTAACAAGAAATCCGACTCCGATTAAAAAAGTGATCGCAACCAGTGCAATGGCGACTTTCTTGTGTCCCTTCTGCAAAGCAGTGGTCGACATGGCCACTGTCATACTGCTTACCAATAGAATTACGGTATTCAATGCACCTATTGTCGTATTCAGTTCCTCAGCAGCCAAATGAAAGGCATCGGCATTCATATACCGGTAAACCGAATAAACAAGAAAGAGGCCGCCAAACAACAGCAACTCGGTAAAAATAAACAACCACATGCCAATTTTCGACGATTCGGGATCGTACATGTCGGGATGTTCTACATGATGTACATGTTCTTCCATATCAGTAGTGTCAATAGTTTATTCGTAATTGTAAGGTCCGTCTTTTTCTCCCAAAACCGGCTCTTTTTCAAAATTCAATACAGGAGGAGGCGAAGGAACGGTCCATTCCAAAGTTTTACTTTTCCAGGGATTGACCCCGGCAGGTTCTCCATTACGCGCCGAACGAATCAAATTCACCAAAATGATAATAAATCCGGTTACCAATATCCACGAGCCAAAGGTGCTTAAAATATTCCCTCCATGAAATTCGTCGAGGTAATCGTAATAACGGCGTGGCATTCCCATCATTCCCAAATAAAACATAGGGGAATACAGGGCAAGAAAACCAATGGTAAACACCAGCCAGCCTATATTCGCCCAGGCTTTATCGTACATGCGGCCGAAAATTTTGGGGAACCAGTAATGTATTGCAGCAAAAAAGGCAAAACCAGTACCTCCGAATACAATATAATGGAAGTGGGCTACAACAAAAGCCGTATCGTGCACATAAATATCGGTAGCGAGTGCCCCTAAAACAAGGCCGCTTAAACCGCCAACCATAAATACAAAGATAAACGATACTGCCCAGTAAAAAGGTGTTTGTATATTAATCGATCCTTTGTACATGGTCGATATCCAGTTAAAGACTTTAATGGCACTGGGAATAGCCACGATAAATGTAAGCAGGGAAAAATAATATTGCGCCGTCCCACTCATTCCTGCGGTATACATGTGGTGCCCCCAAACCAGGTAACCCACAAAAGCAATTGCCATTGTCGATGCGATAATGGCCTTATATCCAAAAATATGCTTTTGTGCAAAAGTGGGTATGATTTCAGAAATTGCTCCCATGGCAGGTAAAATCATGATATAAACCGCAGGGTGAGAGTAAATCCAAAAGAGGTGCTGATACAAAATGGGATCGCCACCCAAAGCAGGGTCGAAAATGCCGACTCCAAACATTCTTTCCAGTGCCACAAGAACCAGTGTAATTCCAACAACAGGGGTTGCCAGTAACTGAATCCAGGCCGTACCGTAGAGTGTCCAGACAAACAGGGGAAGTTTTGTCCATTTCATCCCCGGGCAACGCAGGCGATGAATGGTTACCAGGAAATTTAAGCCGGTTAAAATGGATGAAAATCCGAGAACAAATGCCCCAAAGATTGCGGGCAGCAGGTTTGTCCCCGATTTAAAGCTGTAGGGAGCATAAAAAGTCCAGCCTGTATCAGGCGTTCCTGAGCCAAAAAGCAGGGCACTAATGACCAGAATAACACCGCAAACGTAAAGCCACCACGAGAAGAGGTTCAGCTTTGGGAAGGCAACATCCTGCGCTCCAATCATTATGGGCATCATAAGGTTTCCAAAAACCGCCGGCAAGCCGGGTACGACGACCATAAAGATCATAATTACACCGTGAACTGTAAAAGTTGCATTGTAAGTTTGCGCATCCATAATGGTTTTCCCGGGCGCCAGCAATTCAAATTTCATGGCAAGCCCCAGTAAAACACCAATGGAAAACATGGTAGCAATTGAATACAAATAAAGCAAACCGATACGTTTGTGGTCGGTTGATAAAATCCATGCGAGGATACCCTTGTGTTTTCCCTGGTAGGTTAAATAGTTTTCTCCGTTAACAGCACTTGTTGTACTCATAATAATTCTTCAGTTATGGTTTAGACTAAATAGTCTCTCAACTTAATTTTGTTTTTAATATAGCAGAAAATTCTTTACCCCTCATCAATATCCGGCATTTTCCTTCGCCTGGGTTTTAATACCAAAATAAGCATTAAGACCACGGCAAAGAACATGATCAGAGTTCCGCTAACCTTTGTAATATTCAGCACATACGATTGTCCAACAGGATCGTAGGAGTAACAAAACCTTAAAACTTTATTGAGGGTTGGCCCGGCCTGCCCCTTGGAGGCCTCTACAATTGCCATTTTCCACTCGAATGGAAGGAAATACATGCCGTTCAGGTAACGGGTAATTTTTCCTTCGGGACTGGTAACAGCCAGGGAAGCAGCATGTAAAAAATCGTTCCCTGTCTTTTTATATTTAAAACCAGTGGCACTTGTTGCTTTTATTATGCTGGCACTATCCGACACAAAAAATAACCAACCCGTTTTTGCTTCCTCTACTTTTACCTGATTATTCATCAGATTCAGATAATTTGTTTTTTTCCGGATACCCAGGTCAATGGTTTCACGCGGATCGAAACTAATGGTTAAAACCTGGTAATCTTTCCCCGGAACCAAATCCGATTTGTCCATTACACCGGCAATTGCCTCCATAAGCGGGCTGCAAATACCGGGACAGCGATAGTAAACAAAGTTTATTATGGTGGGCTTGTCAATCACATCAGCCAACCATACCTGCCTGCCTTGCTCATTTATTAATGAAATACTATCGGGCAAATATTCGTTCAGGTGCTCAACGACCCCAATCTCAACATCTTCATCACTCGCTGCAGGATTCACCACCGCTTGTGAAAAAGATGCAAGTGACATTATACCTAAAAATAAAATGAGCGCAATTTTTAAATACTGACTGATCTTCATTTAATTTAGTTAATTGAGAACCGGTTTAAAGTTTTAATCTGCTAAGACCATCTCTGCCAACTGACTCCAGTTTATATTCTGCTTTAAGTTAGTCATTTTACAGAATGTATACTTGTCAAAATGGTACATTTTAGCCTTTTTTAGTTAGTTAAACCATAAAAGCAGCCGAATGTTTATGTAAAACGTATCTTTCTATTGATTTTAAGGGAATAAAACCGGAGTACTTTTACCCTAAAAAACATCTGTTCAAAATCTGATATTTGAAAACAAAGCAAATTCTACATCAGAAAGCGTATTGTCTGAACGGAGATACATGTTTTTTAAAATTAGGTAAAACATAAGCCAAAACCCGAATATGTTTTACAACATAATTACTAAATTCTTCACCATAAACATTCCCTAAAGCACCTTTTATGCCAAAATCTATTAGGAACAGAAACAAAATAGTTTTGTTCATTTGAATCAAGAATTATCCCAAGCCTTAAAACCTATTCATGTTCAAATCAAGAATTTATAAGATGAAAATAAATTCACCGGGAGGTGTTTTTTTGTAACCTTCTCATTAACACTATTTAAAGGCTTTTTGGTATTTTATTGTCATGTGCCTTTTTCAAGTTTGCACCTTCCCTCATATTTTATAAATTCGTAAGGTTGAGAAACTAAATATAACTGAATTAAGGAGTGCTATTTGCGACTTAATCATGAAAAAGTGTTTGTTTATGGAAAAAAAAACGCGTAGAAACTTCATGAAGACTCTTGGTGCATCGATAGGTGCAGCAGGCGTAATTGGAAGTTCCAGTATTTTAAGTTCGTGTGGTAAAGTTGAAACAGCTTCAGGCGATAAAATTACCCTGCTCACATCGAGTGGAGAATTGGTTGAAGTGGACAAAGCACAACTTAAACCGGCTGAGATACCGAATCTTTCGGAGAATCAGCAGAGAGGGAGGAAAGGCCTGGCCGGGAGAAGCTGGGTAATGGTGATCGATTTATCGAAATGCCGTAATGCACGCGAATGCATGAAAGCCTGCCAGAACCACCACCAACTTCGACCGGAACAACACCACATTAATGTGTTGCAAATGCAGGATGCCGATCATACTGCACCTTATTATATGCCAAAACCATGTCAGCACTGCGACAATCCTCCATGTACAAAAGTTTGCCCGGTAAATGCCACATTCAAACGTGAAGATGGCATTGTTCTTATCGACAATGAACGTTGCATTGGTTGTCGATTCTGCATTGCTGCCTGTCCTTATTCGGCCAGGGTATTTAACTGGTTCGAGCCACGCGATGCTGAAAAATACAAAAACGTTACTTATAATATAGAAGCCAATGTTCCTCAAAAAAAAGGAACCGTTTCGAAATGTTTATTTAGCGCCGACCGCTTGCGCGACGGGAAATTACCGTCCTGTGTTTCGGCTTGTCCCAATGGGGTTTACTGGTTTGGCGACCGAAATGAAGATGCCGTGACCAACGGAACCACCAAAGAAACCACAAGTTTCAGTAAGTTAATCGAAGACAATGCTGCCTACACGCTAATGGAAGAACTCGGAACAAAACCGCGGGTTTATTATCTGCCGCCCAAAAACAGGGCTTTCCCATTTCAAGGTGAAGTAGAAGATCATCATTCCTAACCGAATAAATTCTAAACGATGAAGAAATCAAAATCACCGGAAGAATCCCGGAAGTTATTAGATAAAATTACCTTCGACTTAACCCGATCGATAGTAAAGCGTGACGAGTGGACCAGTTTATGGTATTTCATCTTAATCATGTTTATCGCTGTTGGAGCTTGGGGCTGGATCATTCAAATTCGCGACGGACTTGGAGTAACAGGAATGCGTGACTATGTATCGTGGGGAATGTACATTGGCAACTTTGTATTTTTTGTGGCCATCAGCCTGATTGGTTTTCTTATCAGTTCGGCTTTGCACCTTTTGAAAATACACTGGTCGAAGCCCATTTCAAGGGTTGCCGAACAGGTTGCCATTGCCGCAGTTGCCCTTGCAGGCGTTATTATTGTGATGGATATGGGGCGCCCTGACAGGTTTCTCAACGTATTCCTTCACGGCCGTTTTGCCTCGCCCATCATTTGGGACGTAACGGTTGTTACTACCTACCTTACCATTTCTGTCTTGCTCTTTTACATTCCGCTTATTCCCGATTTGGCCCTTATAAGAGACAGGGGCAGCAAGGATATTCCGGAATGGAAAATGAAAATGTATACCATCATGGCACTGGGATGGAAGGGGAACGCCGCACAGTATAAGCTGGTGTACCATGCCATGCGAATTCTTATGTTGTTAATTATCCCAGTGGGCCTGTCAATCCATACAGTAACCTCGTGGTTATTTGCAGCTACACTTCGCTCGGGCTGGGATACTACTATTTTTGGGCCATACTTTGTTGCCGGGGCTTTTGTTGCAGGATCGGCAGCAGTGGTCATCCTGATGTATGCTTACCGAAACCGCTACGGTTTGCAAGAATATTTTGGATTTCTGCAGTTCGATTACATGGGTAAACTGCTGGTTTTTGTTTGCCTGGTTTACCTTTATTTTAACGTGAACGAATATCTTGTTCCGGCATACAAGATGAAAACAGCGGAAGGCATTCATCTGCGGACACTATTTACCGGAAGTTATGCACCATTATTCTGGTTTTCTCAAATATTCGGGCTGCTTCTTCCCATTACTTTAATGGTTTTTAAGACCTTCCGCAAACCACTACCGCTAACCATTATCTCCGTTTTTATTTTAGTGGCATCGTGGTTAAAGAGGTATATAATCGTTATTCCCACCATGGAACACCCGTTTTTACCGGTTCAAAACGTACCGGAGCATTTCCAGCATTATTCCCCAACGAGTATTGAAATCATGATAACGATATTTCCGTTTATGGCATCCTTATTAATCATAACAGTTCTTGCCAAAATGTTTCCGGTGGTTACCATTTGGGAATATGCCGAAGAAAAGGGAATTGACAGGGCCATAATTTCTGAACCAAAAAATAAGTGAAAATGAAACGAGCAGGACAAAAATATTTAGGTATCGGACAAATACTGAAATCATGCGAGTTCCCGCATAGCGATGCCATTGGCGCATCTTATGCCTTTACTATGGATAATTGGAACAGGATGAAAAAGACACTAACACTTATTTTCGCCGGGGTAGCATTTTTTGCCTACCAGGGAATGGCCCAGGAATGGTTGGTTCCGGAAGACCAAAAAGCTTTAAGCAATCCCATGGAATATAACCTTTCCAACGTTAAAAAGGGCAAAGACTTATACCTGCTGAAATGCAAATCCTGTCATGGCGATGCCGGAAAAAACAACGCTTTGCCATTGGTGCCGCCACCCCCCGATGTGACTTCTGACGTGATGCAGACAAATACCGAGGGGGAGCTGTTTTACAAAATCACAAGGGGCCGCGGAGGAATGCCACAGTTTGAGGCCAGTATTTCGGAAGACGACCGCTGGCGTTTGGTAAACTACATCATGAATTTTAATCCGGGCAGGGAACCGGTGTTGGTTGAAGCTCCGCCTCAAAAAGCCAAACTTCTGGCATCGGTCAACGAAACCGAAAATATAGTTGAAGTTTTTGCAGAATACGAAGATAAGGATGGAGAGTACCTGCCATTGGACCAAACTCCGGTTTTCGTTAGTGCCAGGAAAGCATTCGGCAATATGCCCATTGGAGAGTTTCTAACCGATGAGGATGGAAGTGCTGAGTACGCTGTCCCAAAGGAACTGATTGGCGATGAGCAAGGTTTGGTAACTCTCGTTGTGAGTTTGGGAGAAGGCTATCTTGTTGATCCGGTCATCCTTGATGCAGCGAATGTAGGACAAAAAAAGCAGGTCCCGCAGTTAATAAAAAAAGAAGTATTGTGGTCGACCAATGAAAACATTCAAACCTGGCTGTTACTTTCCTACCTGGGAGCTGTGGGTGCAGCCTGGCTTGCCATTGCATATGTAGTACTCCAGATCTTCAAAATCTGGCGTTTAGGAAAGCACGATTAATATGAACATCTTTTACCTGTTAATAGGAGTCAGTTTATTTGTCGCACTCATTTTCCTGGGCGCTTTTATCTGGGCAGTACGTACCGGGCAGTTCGACGATAACGAAACTCCCTCAATCCGCATCCTTTTCGACGACGAAGATGTAGAGACTGAAACAAAAAAAAGAACATAAACAAACGACATAATTATCCAACTTATGGAAAATCAAAAATTTAACTACGACAACAAAATCGTTAAGCTGTTTATCCTGGCTACCCTTGTTTGGGGTGTTGTTGGAATTCTGGTCGGTGTAGTTATTGCACTCCAGCTGGCATTTCCGGTGTTCAACTTTGGGCTCGAATACACAAGTTTTGGGCGAGTACGGCCCGTGCATACAAATGCAATAATTTTTGCCTTTGTGGGAAATGCAATTTATGCCGGGATTTATTATTCCATGCAGAAACTGTTAAAAGCCCGGATGTTTAGTGACAGGTTGAGCAAATTTCATTTCTGGGGATGGCAAACCATCATTGTATTGGCCGCAGTTTCGTTACTTGCAGGATTTACCACCGGGAAAGAATACGCTGAACTGGAGTGGCCCATTGACATTCTGATTGCCTTGGTTTGGATCGTTTTTGGAGTAAATATGATCGGGACCATTGTTAAAAGACGTGTACAGCATATCTATGCAGCCATTTGGTGGTACCTGGCAACTTTCTTGGGTATAGCCATGCTACATGTTGTTAACTCCTTTGAGTTACCCATTTCGCTTTTTAAGAGTTACTCCATATATGCGGGGGCACAAGATGCTGTGGTACAGTGGTGGTATGGACACAATGCGGTAGCCTTCTTCCTCACCACACCATTTTTAGGGTTAATGTATTACTATCTTCCCAAAGCTGCCAACCGCCCCATTTACTCCTATAAACTATCCATCATTCACTTCTGGTCACTCATATTTTTATACATGTGGGCCGGGCCACACCACCTTCTTTATCAAGCGCTTCCCGAGTGGGCACAAGCGCTGGGTGTAACCTTCTCGATCATGCTTATTGCACCAAGCTGGGGGGGAATGATAAACGGACTTTTAACACTTCGTGGAGCATGGGACCGCGTGCGCGACAGTGCATCGCTAAAATTCCTCGTGGTTGCAGTTACGGCTTATGGCATGTCTACCTTTGAAGGACCGATGATGTCCTTAAAATCGGTGAACCAAATTACACACTTTACCGACTGGACAGTTGCCCATACTCACATCGGAGGAATGGGCTGGAATGGAGGTATGGTTTTTGGTATGCTCTACTGGCTGGTTCCCAAATTATTTAAATCGAAATTGTTTTCCGAAAAACTGGCAAATACCCATTTCTGGCTATCTACATTATCCATACTGATTTATGCAATTCCACTGTACTGGGGAGCTGTAACACAGTGGTTAATGTGGCGGGATTACACCGATGAAGGTTTTCTTCAGTACCCGAACTTTATGGAAACTCTGGTGCAAATTATACCTATGTACACACTGAGAATTTTTAGTGGAGTTTTATTTCTGACCGGATTTATCATTATGGTATATAACCTGGCAAAAACAATGTCTGCAGGAAGTTTTGTTAATGACGAAGCTTCAGAAGCACCTGCTCTTGTATTGGCCGGGGCGCGTATCCCTGCGAAAGAAACCATTCACCGCTGGCTGGAAAGAAGAGGCGTTCGATTTACCGTACTCGCATTTTTTGCACTTGCGGTTGGGGGTGCAGTTGAAATTATCCCCATGATTTTTATTAAATCGAATGTGCCCACCATAGAAACCGTTACGCCGTATACACCGCTTGAATTGGAGGGCCGGGATTTATATATTGCCGAAGGGTGCTATGTGTGTCACTCACAAATGGTACGCCCGTTCAGATGGGAAACCGACCGTTATGGAGAGTATTCAAAAATTGGAGAGTTTGTATACGACCATCCTTATCAGTGGGGTTCCCGAAGAATTGGTCCGGATTTGGCACGTGCCGGTGTTGTGGGCGGGCCGATGTACAAAAATGCGGCCTGGCACTACAACCATTTTATGGATCCGCAAAAAATGAACCAGGAGTCCATCATGCCCAACTATGCCTGGTTAGCTGTGAAAAACATCAAGTCAGACCTTACTCCTAAAAAAATTAAAGCCATG
>JBFEWU010000472.1:0-3280 GCA_041546215.1 Draconibacterium sp.
ACCGCAGAGAGCACCCTTCGACTCCGCTCAGGGTGACAACGGACAACAATGACAACAATGACAACAATGACAACAACGACAACGGAATTGATTAATGGCTTGGTCAATAAATTCTGACATTCTTATACTCTGATATTCTAATATTCAATAAATGACAACATTAACATCCAGCAATCTGAAAATCCAAAAATCCAGATATCCTGTATATTCTTTGTTCTAATTCAACCAACTAGTTACAAAACATTACAACAGTTAAACCAAAAACTAAATAATAAAAAAATGAACCGATTAAAAATACTTCTTCTTTTCATTGGCATGGCTGCATTCTTGACAAATGCTTCTGCCCAAACCTTTATTCCCCTTGAAAACCTCGATATTTCGCTGGCACAACAGAGCTATGGCGCACCGGTAAAAAACAGATCGGTAATTGGCGATCCCATTTCCGTTGCCGGAATAAAATTCGATCACGGAATTGGCGTTCATGCGAAATCAATACTAAAATTAAAAGTTAATAACGGCCGTCGTTTTACGGCCAAAATTGGGGTGAGTGACAATGGCCAAGATTACGCTGCCGAAACCGTGAAAACGATTCCTTTAACCGATGGCACCCGCATGTTTTACAAGGTAAGCAAAACCAGCAAACAGTTTATTGGCGTTGAAGGAAGCGGTGGTAAGGTGGATGCCGGAAGTGTGATCTTCAGGCTGATTCATAATAACAAGGAAATTTATGCCAGCGAAATCATGCGGCAGGGAGATGCTCCAGTGGAAATTGATATCCCGGTCAG
The DNA here is from genome assembly GCA_041546215.1 of Draconibacterium sp. GTDB lineage: Bacteria > Bacteroidota > Bacteroidia > Bacteroidales > Prolixibacteraceae > Draconibacterium. Next base: position 786 of record JBFEWU010000472.1, read on the forward strand.
AGGCGGAGTTTTGGAATTGGTGGTTGAAGATGCCGGTGATGGAGCCAGTGGCGACCATGCGGTTTGGATTGAACCCAGGTTCGAGTACATGGAAATTGCACCCGCTGCCGTTGAACCCGATTACCAGGGAGAGAAACAGGAACAATCGTCAGAAATTACCTCCAGGCTTAATAATTTGGTGGCTGAACTTCCGGAAATTGACCTGCCGCTTGCCCAAACTGATTACGACTGGTTGATTGATAACTCGAAAGTTAAAGCCGGTGTTTACCAGGCCAACAGAGGGAAAGAAATTATACTCAGTAATGGATTAATTGCCCGTGTTTTTCGTGTCGTCCCCAACCTGGCAACCGTTGATTACATAAATTTAATGACCGGAGAAAGCCTCTTACGTGCCGTATCGAACGAAGGAACGGTGAACATTGATGGCAAAAAATTTGGCATTGGCGGATTAAGCAAACAGCCGGAATATGGATATACCTTGAAAAAGTGGATCGACGACCTATCCATCGCTCCAAATTCCTTTGTGGTTGAGAGCTTTGAAGTAAAAGAGATTACCGACCGCCTGGAGTGGAAACGTGTTCGCTGGGCTGGAAATACCAAAATGCCGGGTGGTAAAGAACTCGTATTTACCCTTTCGAAAGAGGGCATTATTGCCAAAGTTCATTTTGAAATCTATGATGGCATCCCTACCCTCTCCAAGTGGATTGAATTCACAAACCAGTCGGATATGCTGGTTCAGATAAACTCCTTTAAGCTGGAGCAGCTGGCCATGGTTGAAGGCGAAAGCCTGGTAGATAGTCCTGAGCACTGGCAAAAACCAAATATTCATGTGGAAACCGACTATGCCTTTGGTGCCATGCAACAAAAAACCTCGGATAAAACCACTTTTTGGGTCACTGACTCGCGTTATACTTCGCAAACCAATTATCCGCTTCAACTGCCCTGTGTTCTGGAAGTTAGGCCTCCACTTGGCCCGGAGACAGCAATTGACGTTGGTGAATCGCTTACAACGTTCAGGGTTTGGGAAACTCCGCTTGATACCCGCGATGAAGAACGCCGTGGATTGTTTATCCGTAAAATGTACCGCACCATTTCGCCATGGACCACCGAAAATCCCATATTCCTCCACCTCACCTCCACCCAGGAAAAAGAAGTAAAAGCAGCTATCGACCAGTGCAGCGAGGTGGGTTACGAAATGATTATCTTGAGTTTCGGAAGTGGATTAAACATGGAGCGGGAAACGGATGATTACTACGAAAAGTTTCGTGAATTCCGCGAATACGCCAATTCAAAAGGCATTGAGTTAGGTGGCTATTCTCTGCTTTCGAGTCGTTGGATAAGCGATGAAGTGGATGTCATTAACCCGGAAACCGGTAAACGAGGTGGAATGATTTTTGGATCATCGCCATGCCTGTGCAGCGAATGGGGCTACGATTATTTCCGGAAAATAAAAAAGTTTTTTACCGAAACCGGCATGCAGGTTTTTGAAAACGATGGCTCATATCCCGGGAATGTATGCGCCTCAACCAGCCATGCCCATCACAATGGTCTGGGCGATTCGCAATGGAAGCAATATGCACAGATACAAGACTTGTACAAGTGGATGCGTGCCCGTGGAATTTACATGAACGTTCCCGATTTTTATGTGAACTCGGGAACCAATAAAGTGGGAATTGGCTATCGCGAAGTAAACTGGTCGCTGCCCCGCGAAAGGCAGGCTGTCCTGGGCCGCCAAAATATTTACGATGGCTTGTGGACACGAATACCGAGTATGTGCTGGACTTTTGTGCCGCTAACGCAATACCATGGCGGTGGTGCTGCAGCAACCATGGAACCGCTGAAAGACCACCTGAAGGAATACGAGAACCAAATGATGCAAAATTATGGTTCAGGAGTACAGGCTTGTTATCGTGGTCCGCGCTTGTTCGATGCCCCCGAAACAAAAGAACTGGTAAGTAAAACCATAAAATGGTATAAAAAATACCGTGATATCCTAAACAGCGACATCATCCACCTGCGCAGGCCATCGGGAAAAGACTGGGACGGTTTTTTACATGTGAATCCCGGCCTGGAACAAAAAGGCCTGGCCATGGTCTTTAATCCCACGGATGAAGAGATAAAACGTAAAATTACCCTGCCTCTGTATTACACAGGATTAACACAAAATGCATCGGTTGCCGTAAAAGGGAAAAATCCCCGGACCATGAAATTAACGCGCAACTATGAAATTGAAATTGAAATTACAATCCCGGCACAAGGTTATCAATGGATCACTGTTGAGTAAGAAGGATCTGGTATATTAAATGGAAAGAGAACAAAGAACATAGAGCAAAGAGTAAAGACGATAGCTTGTAATTATTAACCGCAGAGAAGCGAAGACGTATGAAATTTATTAATTGATTATTGTCTATTGATTAATGGCTCCGTGGCCCTCTGTGAGAACTCCGTGAATCTCTGTATTTAGTTGTTTTAACCGCAGAGAACACAGAGAAGAC
>JBFEWU010000130.1:0-11704 GCA_041546215.1 Draconibacterium sp.
GCAAAAGATACGAATAATGTTTTACTTCTTTTTTTATGTTTCATCATCTTTTGCATCATAATTTATATCCTGTCGCCATAATTTCAACGCCTTCATTAAAATTTATGTTTTTGTCCGCTTAATTGATTAACAGTGCATCGTCGTTTAGCAGAACTTTACACCAACAAAAAAAATGTCAAATATTTAAATCAAAAGTAATGAAGACAAGAATTTATTTTTTAGACAACTTAAGAACTTTCCTGATTTTACTTGTAGTAATACTTCATTCGGGATTGGTTTACGAATCTGTTCTTCAAAACAGTTGGATCGTTATCGATTCGGTAAAAAACGAATCAATTGGTTTAATACGCATGTATTTAGATCTGATTGTAATGTTTATGATCTTCTTTATCTCCGGCTATTTTATTCCCATGTCGTTGAAAAGTAAAACATCAGTCGAATTTCTGAAATCGAAATTTAAGCGAATAGTATTACCGTGGATGATTGCTGTTTTTACTTTAATACCTGCTTACAAATTTATTTTTCTTTATTCGCGCGGATTGCCACAGGAAGAATGGTACTCGTATTTCCACTTTTTCCAAAGGACCGGAACCGACTTAACTTTTTTTGCCAATAATCCGGCGCAAAACTGGTTGTGGTTTTTGCCTGTGCTGTTTTTGTTCCAGGTCATCTATTTGGGCTTATCAAAAACCAGATTGTTATCGCTGAATATCACCTTAAAAACAGGTGTGGCTATCACCTTTGTTCTTGGAGTGATTTATAGTGTTGTCGTTTCCGAACTTGGCCTGAAAGGTTGGTACAATTCGGCACTTTTACACTTTCAGCGCGAAAGATTTCTAATCTATTTCATGTCTTTCCTATTGGGAACACTTAGCTACAGACATAAGGTTTTCGATAGCAGTACAAAAAACAAAAAGCTGTACATAATTGCAAATGTAGTAATGACCATAGCCATGAGTATTTTTACGGCAGTGGCACTCAATACTTTTTTCAATATTATCGATCCCGGGAGAAATTATCATTTCATCTCTGAATTTGTTGATAAGGTGTTTTATTATGCTTCGGGAATTCTCACCATGCTCAGTTTTCTCTACGTTTTAGTTTACGCTTTCCGTTTCTCATTCAATAAAACCAATGATTTAATGAGCGAACTGAACCAAAATTCCTATGCGGTTTATATTATTCATACAATTGTTTTGGGAGTTATTGCACTTACCTTAATGGATTTGCATCTTCCTGCCATGGTTAAATTTTGCATTCTTTCTGTCTTCACTTTTGCCATTTCGAATATGATCATCTCTTCTTGGCGACTAACAATTCAGAAACAATTTAATATGAGACGAGCAAAGCATTTTCCATTTTTCATGGTTGACAAGGCCGGGCGAGTTACCTCGAAGACCAATAGAAACACTATTCCCAATGAGATGAAAACAATTGCAACAATTATTCTGGTGGTATTAATAACAGGTGCAGCATTTAGTGGAAATAAGGGTAATGCGGTAAGTGAACAAAAGCAGATAGCTTCAAAGGAAAGTGCCCTACATCAAGGTGGAAAAAGCATTCATGCAGCCGTTGTCGCCGGAGATATGGAAAGCTTAAAACAGTTGATTCGCTCGGGTGCCGATTTAAATGAGAAAGAACCTGCCGGTGGATCAAGTCCTTTAATTACAGCCTGTGTTTTTAATAAAACGGAAGTTGCGCGTGCCTTAATCGAAGCTGGTGCCGATTTGAATTTTAAGAACAACGACGGCTCAACACCCTTACACACAGCTGCTTTTTTTTGCCGTACCGAAATTGTAAAAGCTTTGCTTGAAAATGGATCCGATGCAACGATAAGAAACAATGCCGGCTCAACGCCCGAAGAAACTGTGACGGTACCCTTTGAAGCCGTTGAAGGTATTTACAGGTATTTTGGAAAAGTTTACGAGCCACTGGGATTGAAAATCGATATTGAACGGATTAGGACAACACGTACGCAAATTGCCGATATAATTACCAAATATAATGGGGTAAATTAAAATGAAACAAGTGGTTCAATTTATGGCCCCAGTAATTATAGATAATGTGTTATTTTAAAAATCATGTTGAAACAATTACAAAACCTTATTTTGTATATTTAATATTTCCAATATATTCGGAAGCTGATTTTCCATTTACTTTTAGGAAAAGTTTATTAAAATGCGAATAACTACTCATCCCAATTGCATGCATTACCTCGTTTATACGATCGCAGCCTTCATCAAACATCTTTTTCGCATATTGAATTTTTATATTGTTTACAAACTCTGTGGCTGAATATCCTGAGATAGATTTAAGTTTTCGGTGAAGTTGCATTCGGCTTAATCCAACTGCTAGAGACAAGTCCTCAATGGAAAAATCTTCCATATTAATGTTTTCATAAACAACTTTCGTTGCTTTTGCTATTAACTGCTGATCAAAAGGCGTATAGTGTTTCTTTAGCTCAATAGTGATGTTTAGGTCACGCATAGATTCCCGGAAAATATTTCTTGCTTCCAGAATGTTATTGATTTTTGATAAAAGGGCATGAGTGTTAAAAGGCTTTTTTATATAATCCCAGGCGCCGGCATCAAGTCCTTCATTTTGTTGCTCCTGAGCAGTTTTGGCCGTTAACATTAAAATAGGTATATGAGAGGTTTCTTTCCTGCTTTTTAATTTATGGCACATTTCAATCCCATCCATTTCCGGCATCATTACATCTGTAACAATGATGTCAGGAATTTTTTGAACCGCAATATTTAGGCCTTTCAATCCATTTGAAGCCTCAAATACCTTGTATTTAGCATGCAAAATATTTTTCAAATATTCTCTCAAATCATGGTCATCTTCAACAATTAAAATGTTTTCCCTTTCATACACTGTTTCTTTTCTATCAGAGTTTATTCCGGTTAAAACTACTTCATAAGTCGATTTTTTTTCTTCTAACTTTAGGAAATCATTTTCACTATATGATTGCTTTGAAATTGGAAAAGAAATGATAAACTCTGTGCCTCCAAATGTACTGTCTGAAACATTTATTTCTCCTCTATGAGCTTTTATTAAAGTATAACTCAGATGAAGTCCAATTCCTGATGAATAGTTATCTTTTCCGTGAAAAAAACGTTCAAAGACTTTTTCTTTTTGATCATTGGGAATGCCTTTACCACTGTCTTTTATAATAATATTTCCCAGCTGTTTTCCCTCCTTCCAAATTGACTTTAATTCAACCTCAACAATTCCGTTGGTGGGAGTAAATTTAAATGCATTTGAGAGTAAATTGTACACAACTTTTTCTATGATATCCCTGTCATAAAAACATACCAATTTATTTGGTGTAATAATGTTTAAATTGATACTGTCATTTTTGGCTTGCCATCTAAATGCTTTGGTTGTTTGATTGAGAAAATCCGACAAATCGCTTTCCGATATTTTAAGAATATTTCTGTTTGCATTAATCTTTCTAAAGTCAAGAAGTTGATCCACAAGAAGCATCATTCGCTTCGTATTTCGTGAAACGACTTGATAACAGAAGTCACGATTTTTGTTTTCTGTTTTGTTTTGGATTAAATCATTTATGGGGCCTATAATTAAAGAAAGGGGAGTTTTGAACTCATGTGCAATATCGGTAAAAAAACTAAGTTTTAATTCATTTATTTTTTTATCCTGGTTATGTTGGATGTGTTCAAGTTCCAGTTCATGCCTGAGTTTTTGACGATTCCTGAGAAAGTATATAAAAGCGGCAGAAACACTTAGAAACAAACTAAAATAAATAAGATATGCCCATATCGAAAACCAGGGGGCAGGTAAAATTTTAATATTTATTTTTTTAAAGCTGTCACCCCATATCCCATCTTGATTGGCAGCCTGAACAATAAAGGTATAAGTTCCCTGATCCAAATTAGAATAGCTGGCAAATCTGTGAGGACCACCTGTATATACCCAGTCAGGCTCATAATCTTCGAGTTTATATCTGTAACGACTCTCAGAGGTGTTGGCATAATTGGTGCCTGTAAATTCAAATGAAAAGTTATTTTGTTTGTGGTTTAATTTAATGCTTTCAGTAAGGTTAACAGATTTGGATAAAATCCTTGTCCCAAAATAGGTTTTATCCGGATACACGCTATTATTGTGCACTTTAAAATCTGATATGGCTATTGCCGAATTGAATTCACTGTTTTTAATTTCTGAAGGTTTAAAATAATTTATGCCGTTAATGCTGCCAAAGAACATTGTTCCGTCTTCACTTTTCCCGACAGCTTCTGTAAAGGTATTCGAATTTAATCCATCGTTGCTGGTAAAACGTCGAACTTCTTTAGTATTTAAGTTATATCGTATTAATCCTTGAGAATTACTAAGCCATAGATTACTATCTTCGTCTTCAAGAATTCCCATAATTTTTTTATCAACGATTCCCTGGGTTTTTATATGAAAAAAACGGTTCTCCTTTTCTTTTTTCTTTAAAAGACCCGCATCTGTTCCAATCCATAAAGTATTGTCTTTGCTTTTATGAAAACACCATGTTGTATTGTTTACAATGTGATAATTACCCTGTACACTTGAATGATATTTCTCAAGTGACAGAAAATTACCGTCTTCCTGTAAATTCAATTTGAATAATCCGTCGGATATTGTTCCTATCCATAGACAATTGTCGGATTCGTCAAAAAAGAGGCTAAAAACACGCTTTCCCCTTAGAATATCTGCCTGAGGGTATTCATTATGTATCCAATACACTCTTCCACTCCGTTCAATCATTAATCCTAAAAAAGTACCATAATATTCATTCCCGAACATGTCATTCTCCATGGCGAAAATGTTTAGATCATATACTTCTTCGTCGTTTATTTTTAAAGGTTTATTCCTTATTTTATTTGATGACTTAACATTCGTATATAAACCAGAATTTGTTCCAAACCTGATGTGATCTCCAATCTTCCACATTGTCAGGGGAATAATATTATTTTTATCCAAAAATTTTGTGACGGTGCCATCAGACCGGGAATATCGGTACAACCCTTGATTCTGTACCCCAAAATATAGAAATATTGAATCTATTAACAAGGTACGTATATGCGGATATTTGGGAATATCCTTGTTTGAATACAATTCTAATTTATTGAACCTTTTTGGTGAAAGGTTGGTAAAACAAAGTCCTCTCCGGTTACCAATCCACATTATATTTGAATGATCGCAATGCAAACACAGGATGGAATTACTTAATATTCCATCCTCTTTTCGAGGCGAGACTTTAATGTTTTCTATAATTTTTAAGTTTACAGTATCCATTTTGTAAATACCATTTCTTAAAGTCCCAATCCAAATTTCGCCCTGTCTGGAAAGTTCTATATCCCGAATAGCCTTCCCCTCGAATTCTTCTATTTCCTTAACTTGGTATGTATTACTGTTATCTTTTGTCACAAGTGTAATCCCATTTTCAGTACTGGCTAAAACTTTTTGTTTCAAACCAAATAATCTAAGAAATGATTTATCTTTTGTGATTCGAATTTGTTCTGCTTCTTTTCCATCGAATTTCCAAATCCCGTTTGAGGTTGCAAATAAAAATTCATTATTATCATTGATCTCAATATCATTAACAACCAATCCATTAAAAGGGAATTGCATGATCTCAGTCCTATATTCTTCATCATGTTCAATGATTTTGAGAATTCCTTTGTTTGTGGCAATAAATATCTCTCCTTTTTCTGTTTCAATAATATCCTGGATAGTTTGATAATTCTCTGGTGTTTCTACCCTTACAAACTTTTCTTTAATAAGGGAATAATAATTTATTCCGCTCCCGTCAGTACCAATCCAGATTCTTTTTTGCGAGTCTTCAAATAAACATTTGATCCTGTTACTTGACAAACTATTCTCATTTTCAGTAATATGAAAATAGTTTTGGATTCTGTATCCGTCATACTTGTTTAAACCATCATAAGTGCCAATCCAAATAAAGCCATAACTATCTTGCAGGATACAGCTCACATCATGTTGCGATAACCCATCATTAACAGTAATGCTTTTAAACTGAAGTTCCTGGGCATGAATTGTATATGAAGACAGAATCAATAGTACAAGAAAATATCTTGTGCGTTTAAATAAGGATCTTGAAAATATTTTCAAAGTAGAACTCATTTCTATCATTCATTTTGGTACTAAGTTAAAATTATCCTTTAAGTTCACACATAGGAAATATCGATTGTTACAATTAAAGTCATTAATGTTACAATTGGGATAAAAGTTCTATATCGCCCATGCACCGCGGATTCCAAGCCAATAAACACGTACTTTTCAAGCCATGTTACAACAGCGAACATTCATGTTACAGTGGCTTCATGCAAACACCATGTGATTCCATAATTTTAGGCCAAAAACCTTTAAACGGATGAAGAAGGGTTATTCAAATTTTAATACTAATCAAAATTTAAAACTATGAAGAGAAGTATTTTTCTGCTTTTATTAGCGTTATGCATTAGCGTTATGGCTTATGCACAACAAACAGTTAGTGGTGTAGTAACCGATGAATCTGGGAATCCCTTACCAGGGGTGACTGTGATGGTAGAGGGCACTACAACAGGAACTGTGACGGGCTCAGAGGGAAATTACAGCCTTGAGCTACCTAACAATGCAACTACTTTGGTATTTTCTTTCATCGGGATGGAAACACAGGAAGTGACAATTGGAAACCAGTCCAAAATTAATGTGGAACTTAGTTCATCTGTAACGGAGTTGGATGAGGTTGTTGCGATTGGTTACGGAACAGTTCGTAAAAGAGACTTAACAGGTTCGGTTGCAAATATCAGATCAGAAGACATTGCACAATCGCAAACAACAAGCTTTATGAATGCCATGCAAGGCCGGATGGCAGGCGTACAAATAACTTCCGAATCAGGCGAACCGGGAAGTGGTATTAACATTAATATCCGCGGCGCCAATTCAATTGTTGGAAGTTCTTCTCCTTTGTTTGTAATTGATGGTGTCCAGATAGACGTTAACAAAAACGAAGTTGCAACAAGTGGATCATCGGACGGAACCATGAATCCCCTATCTACTTTAAATCCTACTGATATTGAATCCATTGAGGTTTTAAAAGATGCTTCTGCAACTGCTATTTATGGCTCACGAGGTGCTAATGGAGTTGTAATTGTGACTACAAAAACTGGAAAAGATGGAACCTCTTCTATTGAGTATAATGGATCTGTTGCATTTTCAAACGCTTATAGAAAAGTGGAAGTGCTCTCGGCAGAAGATTATCTTGTTTATCAGGAATTGAGAGGAAATGAATCTTTTTTAATGAGGGATACGGATGAGGATGGAACACCCGATACAAGAAGGGATTTTGATAATATGAAACAACACAATTGGCAGGAGGAGGCTTTACGTACTGCACTTACAAACCAACATCAAATTACAGCCAGCGGGGGAAATAAAAATTCGAACTACTCCGCCAGTGTGGGGTATTTGTCTGAAGAGGGAATTGTAAAACACAACGACTACGACCGTTATAACTTTCGTATTAAGTTAAACCATATACAATCTGATAAATTCAAAATTGGTTTTAACTTAAATACAGCCTTTTCTGAGCTTAACGGTGCTGCAAATAATGGCGGTCCAAACAGTTATCATGGTTTGGTTCAGTATCTGATAGTTGCAAATCCATGGGAAGTAAATGACCCTGACGTAGATCAGGCAAGTGATAGTTATATTTCACCCTTGTCGATGCTTGAATTAGCTGAGAAAACAACCCGATTAATGCGTGTAATAGGAAGTGTAGATGCTGAATATAAATTCACAAAAAACTTATCCTATCAGGCTGTAACAGCGGCCAATTATTCAAAATCGAAATTGAAGGAATATTATGGATCCTACACCAACTGGGGTAGAAATGATCAAGGTAGAGCTTCCATTGTTGAGACAGGCACTTATTCCTATAACCATTCCTCTCAATTGAATTTTGTTAAAACCTTTAATAAAAAACACCGGGTTAATGCCATGGCTGCTTTTGAGGTAAATCATTACAATTTCGAACGTTTTGCAAATCGAATCGCAGGTTTCGATGATGAATCAACAGGAGTAAATGACATTAGTAAAGGATCGGTTACGATGGAGTATAGTTCGAACAGGTGGAGCACCAACAGGCTTTCTTACTTTGGACGTGTTAATTATGGATTTGATAACAGATATTTGATTACGGCAAGCTTGCGGGCAGATGGTTCTGATAAATTTGGCCCCGGAAATCGATGGGGATATTTCCCTTCAGGAGCTTTTGCCTGGAGAATTACTGAGGAAGATTTTCTGAAAGATCAGGAGCCGTTAAGCAATTTAAAACTTCGCCTGAGCTATGGTGAAACAGGAAATGAGCGAATTCCTGCTTACAGCTATTTCGCAAGTATGCAAAACACGTATTATGCGAGCAATGATGTCCCCATGTTCGGAATGTCTCCCGCATCCCTTGAAAATCCGGATTTAAAATGGGAAACAACTGCGCAATACAATGCAGGTATCGATTTTGGATTTTTGAAAAATAGGTTCAACATAAATGTTGATTACTATATGAAACAAACCAAAGATATGCTTTTGAATGCACCTGTTTCGGCACAAAGTGGATTTAACGAACAATGGCTGAATATTGGTCAGATTGATAATTCAGGTTTTGAGTTAAACGTTTCAACTGTAAATATTAATAAAAAAGATTTTGGATGGGAATCCAATTTCAATATTAGTTTTAATAAAAATAAAGTAATAGATATTGGTGGCGCTGAGTTTATTCCTGTTACAATTGGAGGTGGTTGGCTGTCAAATCCCGGACGAATTATTGTCGGTGAGCCAATTGGAACCATGTATGGATATGAATGGGATGGAATTTATCAGATTGATGAGTTTACCTGGCAAGACGGTAGCGATCCTTCAGTTCCACATGCAGAAAGAGTTTATCAATTAAAAGAAGATGGAATACGCTTCTTAAGTGGTACAGCCGAACCCGGAGCTTTTAAGTACAAGGATATAAATGGTCCGGATGGAATTCCGGACGGACAAGTTGACGATATGTACGATAGAACCATTATTGGAAACAGTAATCCAAAACACATCGGTGGTTTTAACAATACATTCAGGTACAAAAATTTTGACTTGTCAATGTTTTTTCAATGGAGTTACGGAAATGATATTTTTAACGCAGCAAAATTACGAATTAGTGGCTTTCAACCTCAAATGAATCCAAGTAAGGAATATTTTGATAATTTTTGGTCTGAAACAAATCCAACAAACGAGTATTCGGGTATTGGTCAAATTGACTGGGTTAATTCTTCTTATTTTGTAGAAGATGGTTCCTATTTGAGACTCAAAACCCTGGCATTGGGTTACAATCTGCCAAAAACTATATTAAGTGGTACTGGTATTTCATCAGTCAGATTTCATGTTACCGGAACCAATTTGTTAACATGGACCAATTATTCTGGTATCGATCCTGAGGTGAATTCTAACAACCCATTAATGCCCAGTTTTGACCGTTTCTCATATCCGCGGGCAAGATCAATTATATTTGGAGTTAATGTTAAATTTTAAAAGAAAAAGAAATGAAAAATTTAAAATATATAACAATCATCATTGTTTTGACAGTTTTGTCAGCATGTGAAGATTACCTGGAAACAGTGCCCTACTCGTTTACTTCACCGGAAAATTTTTATCAAACACCAAAGGAAGCAGAAATGGCGCTTACCGGGGTTTACAATGTTTTAACTGCAGGAAATGTTCAGGGAAGTGGAAACCAGTCAACGTACAGCCGAAACCTGATGTTCATGTTAAACGGTGCAAACGATGAAGCATTGATAAAACAAGGATTCAATAATGTTAATTATTCAGTCTGGGGGAATGCTGGTTTTACGGCTCAGAGTAGTTTTCTCGATGAATGCTGGTTTTTCCTCTATGCTGGAATAAACAGAGCTAACTACCTGATTGAAAATATTCAGAACATTGATGATTTTTCAGGTAACAGAAAGGTTGAAATTGAAGCGGAAGCAAAGCTGCTCAGGGGGTATTATCATATGCTTCTGGCCATGATGCACGGTGGAATTCCCGTGTATACAACATCTATACAGGATCCTGAAAAAGCGCGTCAATCTCTGGAGGAAGTTTATGCCCAAATTATTGAAGATTATGAATTTGGATACAATAACCTTCCCGACCGTGCTTCTGTAGCAAGTCATGTAAATAAATGGACTGCAGCTGCGTTGTTGGCCAAAGTCCATACCTATCTGGCAAGTGCCAAAAATTCAGGATTGCAAAATTTTGGATTGGCGTTAAATAGCTTCGATTGGGTGGATGCAGGCAGCCATTATCAGCAGGCACTGGCATATACTACTGATATAATGACCAACAGTGCATATGAGCTAATAGAGAACTATGATTATCTGTTCAGGGAAAATACAAAACAACACCAGTACAGGGAATGTTTGCTTACAGGTGAGGCAACTACAGATCCCAACCAGGATGTCATTAATGTAATTATAAATGCTTTTATTCCACAGGGAAACAGAGGCAGTGTTGGTGGTGGATATGGTTGGTACAGACCGACAGGTGAATTGTTTAATAAATATGTTTCTGCAGATGTTCGACTTACGAATAATGTATCGGGAAATCTTGGAGGAAGCCGAAACGGTCGAGAAATTGAAGAAATTGAAGGAGTTCGTTATTTTATTCCCAGTAAACTTTCAAATCCCAATAGCGGCGCTATGAGTATTGGAAAATACCGTATGATGGATCCCCAGCAGAAAGTAATCGCAACCTGGGCATCCAGCATGACTTTACCCTTCTTGAGATATGCTGATGTATTATTACTTCATGCCGAAGCTCAGTATTTTACAGGTAATGAGTCCGGAGCAAGGAATACGCTAACATTGGTAAGACAAAGGGCTGTTGAAGAAGGTTCATCTGTAGACGATTTAAACACAGCCTATTTTAAAAATGATTTTGTGGAAGAATTGCTTGACGAGCGTTCCCGCGAACTTTGCTTTGAAAATTGGAGAAGGTTTGATCTCGCCCGCTTTAACAAATTCGATGAAACCATTGCATCGCTTTCACCTAATGCTGGTTTTTATAATAAAATTGTGCCTGATGTGCAGCAAAACTGGAAACCGGAAAAAGTTTGGTTCCCAATCCCGCTGCCACAAATCGATTTAAATACAAACCTGGTACAAAATCCTGGTTATTAGTTTAGTTAGATAGTAAAGAGGTGTAGTTTTAAAGGCTACGCCTCTTATTTTCTATTTACAAAATGAGTTTTCATTGTATTGTTAGAATATTGAATAATCTTGGATAAACTAATTATAATTTTTTTGTCTCAATATCTGAGATTTAATCAGATTAGATTTTTAAAGTCGAAATCAATAAATCATTAAAATGGGAGATAGAGAACGGGTGTTGAAGAAAAAGATAAAACGAAACAATATTGGATTATTGATTACTGCACTAATAATAATAGGAGTTGCCTGTATATTTTTGATTCTTAAAATTAAAGTGTTCTAAAATGAAATAGATGCGAAAGCAAATATTTATCTCAACAATTCTATTTTACCGAATATAATTCACTGTAATCAAATTGTGTCTGAAATGAACCTGATTATTCGAAACAAAACATACTCTTCCCATGGTTAAATCTTCTGCCATACAAATATGATACATAAACAGGCAGAATAAAAACGTTATAGTA
>JBFEWU010000463.1:0-3344 GCA_041546215.1 Draconibacterium sp.
AAAGAAATGTATTTCAGCATGCGGAAGGATCAGCAAAACCTGATTGTTGATCGTGGCATTGCCTTGCATAAGATGATTCGTTTGGCAACCGCGTCAGCAGCCGGTGGTGCTTATCTCAATTTTATGGGAAATGAATTTGGTCACCCCGAGTGGATTGATTTTCCGCGTGAAGGAAACGACTGGTCATATGGCAGGGCACGGCGCATTTGGAGTCTTGCCGAAGATCCCGGGCTGAAATTTCACTGGCTCTACGATTTTGATCAGGAAATGATACAGCTGATCAATCAAAATAAGTTATTGACGGTGCCTTCGGTGGATCTGGTGCTGGAAAATAAACCCGATAAGGTACTGGCCTTTCACCGTGGATTATTTTTGTTTGTTTTCAATTTTAATCCCACAGAATCGTTTACCGATTACGGCATCCCATTGGGGGCGGGAAAATACAAAGTGGTGTTGAATACCGATTCGGGCAGGTTTGGTGGCCATGATTTGGTTGATGAAGACATTAATTACTACACCCTGCCAAGCGGAGGGCTGGATAGTCAGCATTATTTAAAACTCTATCTGCCGGCAAGAACGGCACTGGTATTGAAAAAAATAGATTTTCCGAAAGTCAAATAAAACCGGTATAAATGGGAACATCGAAATTCCAGACGATTGTTGATATCCCCAAATATCCTTGGGAAACAGGTTATGGTAAACGAAACCTGTTTATGGGTTCGTGTTTTACCGAAAATGTGGGAAAAAAGATGTCAGCCCTGAAATATGAGGTTGATATGAATCCTTTCGGGATTTTGTATAATCCGCTTTCGGTGGCAAATGGCCTGGAAATTTTATTGGAAAACAGAATATTTGATGAAGGTGTTTTAAAGAATCACAATGGTTTATGGTATAGCTTTTTTCACCACGGCCGGTTTTCTTCAGGCGATAAGGAAGCGTGTTTGCAAAACATCAACACACGGATTCAGGCTTCTTCTGAATTTCTGAAAAGTGCCGATTTTTTATTTCTCACCTTTGGGACTGCCTGGATTTATCGCTACAAAAAAAGCGGGGAAGTCGTGTCAAATTGCCATAAAATTCCGGCAAGGGAATTTTCCCGCGAACGGCTTTCGGTAAATCAAATCGTTGAGAAATATACAGATCTATTCACACGCATCTGGCAGGTAAATCCCAATTTGAAGGTAATATTTACGGTTAGCCCAATCCGTCACTGGAAAGATGGCGCCATCGAAAACCAGAGAAGTAAATCCATACTTCTGCTGGCTGTCGATCAGCTCATTGCAAAATTTGAGAACGAAAAGTGTGCCTATTTCCCATCCTACGAAATTGTAATGGATGAATTACGGGATTACCGTTTTTATGCCGAAGACATGTTGCATATTAGCGATGTGGCAGTGAATCACATTTGGGAACTATTTGAACAGGCGCTAATGGATGAGAAAAGTGTAAGCCTGTCTGCTGAAGTGCAAAAAGTCATTAACGCGGCAGGCCATCGCCCGATCAACAAAAAGTCGCCTGAATTTTACACTTTTCTAAGTAGTTTTCAGAAAAAAATTGCGAAGCTTGAATATGAATTTCCGTTTATTAACTTAGAGCAGGAAAAAGAATATTTTAGGGTTCAGATTAAAGAATACAGAAAGGGCAAGGAACAGGAATAACATAAATCCTGTATATTTAACAAAGGAGTCAAGTCGTTTTTTTTTATACTATTAAAATTGTTTATTTTTTATGGTATAGTATGAAACTCGCATCCATTTTAATCATCCTCTTGGGTGTAAATATTTTACATGCTCGTTTCATACTATCTGACACCAAATTCATAAAAATATGCATTATCTGAATTTTGATAAGGGGCAGTTGGTTAATTTGGAATATTCTCTGAATAAAGAGGTTTTGCGTTCGAACAGGGCAGGCTCGTATTTAAGTACAACTTTAAACGGGTGTAACACGCGCAAATATCACGGATTGCTGGTTTGCCCCATAAAATATTTTGGTGGGGAAAAGCATGTTTTACTGTCGTCGCTCGATGAAACTGTGGTTCAAAACCAAGCCGAATTTAACCTTGGAATTCACCGCTACAAGGGAGGTACGTACGAGCCCAAAGGTCACAAATACATTCGTAACCTGGAGTTTGGGAGTATCCCGAAAATTACCTATCGCGTGGGAGGAGTGGTGCTTACCAAAGAACGTTTGCTGGTTGAGAAAGAAAAACAGATTCTGGTGAAATATACCCTGGAAGAGGCGCAGTCACCAACCATTCTGCGCTTGAAACCTTTCCTGGCTTTTCGCAATATACACGAGCTCAGTAAAGCAAATTTGTTCGCAAATACCAAGTATAAAACGCTGGCTAGCGGGATAAAAATGCGGCTTTACGAGGGTTTCCCCGAACTGCATATGCAATTGAGCAAAAAAGCCGATTTTATTGCTGTTCCCGATTGGTATTACGATATAGAATACCTGAAAGAATTGAACCGGGGTTATGAATTCCTGGAGGATTTATTTGTGCCGGGTTATTTTGAAGTAGCCATTCAAAAAGGGGAATCAATTGTTTTTTCTGCGGGTTTAAATGAAGCGAATCCGGTGTCCTTAAAACAGCGATTTACGCGTGAGTTGAAAAAGCGGGGAAAGAAAGAAACATTTGCAAGTGTCCTGGATCAGGCAGCTCAGCAATTTGTAATGCACCGGAAAAAAACCGCCGATATTGTGGCCGGTTTTCCCTGGTATGACAGCATTACCAGGCAAACGTTTATTGCCTTGCCGGGACTGAGTCTGAGTTTTAAGGATCCCAAATTGTACGAAAAAATTCTGGATTCCTACCTGAAGTACTTTAACGAGGGTTTCTTCCCCGATCGAATTTCGGCCAAAACCCTGGAGTATCATTCAGCCGATGCGCCTTTGTGGTTTGTGTGGGCAGTTCAGCAATATTATAAAGCAAATAACGAGGCCGAAGCCATTTGGAGCCTGTTTGGCGAACCGGTAAAGCGCATTTTGGCTGCCTATAGGAATTCAACAACCGGCCATATAAAACTTAACGGTGAGGGATTAATAGATGCCAGCAAAGAAAAAGTGGCTTTAACCTGGATGGATTCCTATGTTCATGGAAATCCCGTTGTTCGTCGCAGTGGTTTGCCGGTTGAATTAAACGCACTTTGGTTTAATGCCATTGGTTTTGGACTTGATCTGGCCCAAAGGGTGGGCGACACCGGGTTTGTTGACCAATGGGAGGACATGAGCAAGGATGTGGCAGATGCCTTCCTAAAAACCTTCTGGAGCGAAGGGCACGGGTATTTGGCAGATGTGGTAAAAAATGGTCAGGCCGACTGGGCTGTGCGACCGAATATGCT
>JBFEWU010000206.1:0-8357 GCA_041546215.1 Draconibacterium sp.
CTTCCCGAATCGTGCTAAAAACAAGCAGGTTTGGAGAAATAACCATTCAGAAAGCAGACATTAAACGGAGGCAGATGGTTGTTCCGGAGCAAATTAAAGATGGAAAACTCTGGTTCGCGAATCCACAGGCCACGCGTTACTTTTGGGCGCCCAATGCATACGGATTGAAAAAAGGAGAGGGGTATTATCAAAATATATATGTTCTTTGGAACCAGTTCGTTCTGGGAGTTAACGATAATTTTTCTCTGGGAGGCGGTGTAATACCCTTGTTCTTATTTGGCGGTGGACCAACTCCGGTTTTTGCCACGGCAAAATTATCAGTACCCATTGAAAAAGATAAACTTAACCTTGGTGGCGGGGCAATAGTAGGAACTATACTGGGCGAGGACTTTGGAGCTTTTGGATTGGTTTACGGATTATCAACCTTTGGCAGCCCGGACAATAACGTTTCTATTGGATTGGCCTATGGATTTGCGGATGGAGATTGGGCGAATACACCTTTGATTAACCTTAGTGGCATATTCAGGATTTCAAGCCGGGGGTATTTCATAAGCGAAAATTATTACATTAATGTTGACGGAACAGGTGCTGCTGTTTTGGGACTGGGAGGAAGATGGATAATAAAAAAAGCAGCACTTGACTTTATCTTTGGAATACCCGTCGCAGCTGATATGGACAGCTTTGTTGCAGTTCCACTCATTGGGTTTACAATACCTTTTTGAAATAATAAATAAGATTTGATTTCGTTAGTTGTCAAAGTAAGAATTTTATGAATAAGCTGGTCTTTTCCCTAATTTCACTAATGCTTCTTTTTTCTGCCTGTAATTATTTAAAGACAAAGGATGAAAAAATTACAATCAGAGGCTGGAACATATTAAGCGATCATACACCAACGGCTTATCGGACACTAAATGCCAGCCCCGGATACAAGGTAAATCATTTGCAACTCTCGCATGATATTTGCCACAATTTAAGAGACGTAAAACATCAGTGGAACAGAAACATTGTAAACGGATTAACAAAAAAAGCCCACGAATTGGGTATTCAGGAAGTGGTGGTTTGGGATCACGCCTTATATGATCTTGAGTATTACCCCGACCGGTTTAAGGTGAATGATACCACTCAAATCAATCTCGACAATCCAAAGTTTTGGCAATGGTTCAAAAATGATTATCGGAAAATGTTGGACAAAGTGCCTGAAATTGACGGGATTGTTTTAACCTTCATTGAAACCGGTGCACGGGTGGAAAATCAGTATTCTGAGGTATTAAAATCACCAGAAGAAAAACTGGCAGCCCTGGTTGATTCGGTAGCTTCGCTTGTGGTGAAAGAGAGGCATATGAAATTATACATTCGTAGTTTTATGTCCAATCGGTCGGAGCTTTCGAACATGATGAATTGTTTTGATTTGATAAAAACGCCGGGAATTGTTGTGATGGCTAAAGAAACGCCCCACGATTTTTTTGTAACTCATCCGGTTTCATCATGGATTAAGGACATTCCGTTTCCGGTAGTTATTGAATTTGATTGTGCACACGAGTACAACGGACAGGGTGTTGTGGCAAGTATTTTCCCCGAACTCCATATGGAGCGTTGGAAATACTACCAGGCTTTGCCAAATGTAATTGGATATTCCATTCGTACCGATAGGTACAAAACCACTTCGATAATTGGTACCCCGGCTGAAATTAATTTGTATGCAATTCATAAATCAACCGAAAATCCGGAGATTGATATTGATCAGGTAAGCGAGAGTTTTATTGCCGAAAAATTCGACTCTGTTGCGATTCAACACCTGAAACCGCTTTTTAAACTGGCACCTGAAATTATTTTGTCATCGTTTTATACCCTGGGTTTGAATACAAGCAGGCATTCAGAACTCAATTTCGATTATCGGTCTATTTATACCAGGCATGTTTCTGGGCGGTGGCTCAATAATCCTGAAATTACCATTGAACATGGCGTAAATAAACAGTTTCATTATTGG
This sequence comes from Draconibacterium sp., assembly GCA_041546215.1. Lineage (GTDB taxonomy): Bacteria > Bacteroidota > Bacteroidia > Bacteroidales > Prolixibacteraceae > Draconibacterium. The sequence goes on from JBFEWU010000206.1 coordinate 1,988, forward strand.
AGCGACATTGTAAACCATTTAGCTCCGGCAAAATATAAATACCCCAAGAGCGCAAACCTGAATGAACTCTACGAGGTTTTTCAAAACAACTGGTTGCTGCCTGAGGAGTTGATGGATTCCACTTATTTGAGTTATGTTTTAATCGAAAAAAAGCATGGGATTGATCTGGCAGAAAAGGCGATGCAGATAATCAAAGAGGCAAAGGTCCACTGTACCAGTTCCGGAAATTTCAATACCATTTATCATACTTTTAACCGTACCTTAATGAGTGCCAGGTTGCGCAAGGCTTATGCGCAGGTTTATTACGGGCAACGGATCTGGAATCGTGGTGAGGCCTTCCAAAATGAAAATTTAAGACAACTGATTTCCGATGGCATGGATGAAATAGTTGTGGTTTCGGAACAAATAAGCTCCTATCGAAGAGGAGGAGCCAGCGGACAATACAACTGGAAAAACGATGCTGAAATTGCTCTGGACCTGGTCGATGATGTGAACAAAAACAATATCCTGGCTGAAAAGTAGTTGCTGTGGTTACTCTTCATTTGCCTTTTCACTTTTTACTTGTAATTTTGCACCCCTAAAAATGTAAGAATGAGTCGGGTAGTAGTTGGAATTTCAGGAGGAGTAGATTCGAGTGTGGCAGCCTACTTACTAAAAGAGCAGGGGCATGATTTAATCGCACTTTTCATGGTAAACTGGCACGAACGCGTTGGTAACATTACCAGTGCCTGCACATGGGAAGAGGATGCTTTGATTGCTGAAATGGTAGCAAAAAAGCTGGATATCCCCTTTCATATTGTGGATTTGAGCAAAGATTATAAAAAGCGTGTGGTGGATTATATGTTTGCTGAATACCAGGCAGGCCGAACCCCAAATCCGGATGTGCTTTGCAACCGGGAGATTAAATTCGACTCGTTTTTGGATGAAGCCATGAAATTTGATGCCGATTTTGTGGCAACCGGACACTATTGCCGGAAAAGCGAGGTGGAGGTAAACGGTGAAACGATTCACCGTCTGCTGGCAGGCAAAGATCCAAATAAAGATCAAAGTTATTTTTTGTGTCAGTTGAATCAGCAACAGCTTTCAAAAGCCATGTTCCCGGTGGGCGAACTGTTAAAGCCAGAAGTGCGGGAAATTGCCCGGAAACAAAACCTGCCAACTGCCGAACGCAAAGATTCGCAGGGCATCTGTTTTGTGGGGAAAGTTGATTTGCCAACGTTTTTGCAACAACAGCTTGAACCGAAGCCCGGTAACGTAATTGAGATTCCTGCAACGTTTAGTGAAAAGAAAAAACAGCTTGAAGTCTCGGAAGAGAACTACAGAAAGCTTTGTTTTTCATTTCCATACAAACCATGGAATGGGAAAGTGATTGGCGAGCATCAGGGCGCACATTTTTACACCATAGGTCAGCGAAAAGGACTGAATATTGGTGGCCACAAAGATCCGCTTTTTGTTTTGGGAACCGACGTGAAACGTAACATTGTTTATGTGGGTGAAGGGCAAAATCATCCCGGATTACACCGCAAGGGATTATTTGTAGCCCATGACGATATGCACTGGATTCGCCACGATTTAAAAATGGAAGTGGGCGAAAAACGCACCTTCGACATCCGAATCCGTTACCGGCAGCCACTGGAAAAAGGCACCCTGCATTTAAACAAAGATGGAGCGTGGTTTTTATTCGACAACGAGCAACGGGGAATTACTGCAGGACAGTTTACGGCCTGGTATCTTAACGACGAATTAATTGGCTCGGGTGTGATTGCATAAAAAACTTTGGTCTTCAGACTTCGGTCTTCGGACTTTATACTAATTTAGCGAAAAAATTTTCAGCATGATAAGATCAATGACCGGTTTTGGGAAAGCCGAATTCGAGGTGAACAACAAGAAAATTACCATCGAAATAAAATCCCTGAACAGCAAGCAAATTGATATTAACACCCGTACTCCGGCACTTTATCGCGAAAAGGACATTTTAATCAGAAAAGCTCTTTCCGAGAAACTGGTTCGCGGAAAAATTGATTTTAACATTTACGTTGAAAATTTAGGTGACGAAACCAACTCGAAAATCAATGAGCCGATTTTAAAAGCCTACTTCAATCACCTGAGTAAAATCAGCAATGACCTGGGATTGCCTGTTGATCATAGTACATTGCATTCAACAATGCGTTTGCCCGATGTGGTGAAAACCGAATACGAAACGCTCGATGAAATGGAGTGGGAAACCATTTATGCAAATATTCTGGCAGCTTTGGATGATATCAATGATTTTCGCACAAAGGAAGGGAAGGCCTTAGAAGATGACATTGTTGGAAATGTAAAGGCGATTAACCAACTTTTGGCAGACATTGAACCTTATGAAAAGAGCAGAATTGATGCCCTGAAAGTTCGATTGACCGATAATTTGGAAGCACTGAAAATAAACGGGAATGTCGATGAAAACCGTTTTGAGCAGGAACTGATCTTTTACCTGGAAAAACTGGATATTAATGAGGAAAAAGTACGCTTATCGAACCATTGCGAGTATTTCTTCGAAACCGCTCAACAAAATGGATCATCAGGGAAAAAGCTTGGCTTTATCTCACAGGAGATTGGCCGCGAAATAAATACCATTGGCTCGAAAGCCAACAACAGCGAAATACAACGCATTGTTGTTCAGATGAAAGACCACCTGGAACGCGTAAAAGAGCAATTGCTGAATATACTGTAGTACATCGTTCAAGGTTTTTTAAAGTTGGCAAAGGATAGCTGCGTTAGTGTTGAGATCAAAGAAAGTAGAATAAGACAAAAGCCGCAAACAGGGAATGATACGGCAATTTAGACAAGATGTTGGTTTGTTTATTTGAAGCATCTATATAAAATGAAAGGTAAGTTAATGATCTTCTCAGCTCCGTCAGGAGCAGGTAAAACGACCCTGGTAAAACACTTGCTTCAAAAGGGTTTTAACCTCGAATTTTCCATTTCAGCAACCAGTCGCGCACCGCGCCACACTGAAATACACGGCAAAGACTATTATTTTTTATCTCCCGAGGAATTTTTGAGAAAGATTGAGAACGATGAGTTCCTGGAATGGGAAGAGGTATATGCCGGGACCAGCTACGGAACGCTAAAAAGTGAAGTTGATCGCATCTGTGAGCAGGGCAAAAATGTTATATTTGATGTGGATGTGGTTGGTGGTCTGAACATAAAAAAATACTACGGTGACCGGGCTCTGGCGGTTTTTGTAAAGCCTCCGTCGGTTGAAGAATTGCGTAAACGGCTGCTTGGGCGCTCCACCGACAGCAAGGATAAAATTGCCATGCGGGTCGCAAAAGCCGAGCACGAATTGAGTTTTGCACAACAATTTGATGTGGTAATTACCAATGACGATTTGCAGATAGCCTGTGCCGAAGCGGAGAAAGTTATAGCTGATTTTTTAAATGCCTAGTGTAACGATTACTGGTTATACAAAAAATTTGAGCCAATTTCCTTCTCTCCTTTTTTAAGCTTTTTCGACCTGGTTATGTTCATGCCTGGAAGGCTTACCCTGGACAAAGAAAAACAGAATCATAAATTTTAGTCCTTCTTATTCATAGGCTTTACCCCTGGATGACATTTTTATTTGTATTTTGGTATTTTATAATTTGGTTGATAAAAAATGAGTAAGCTTGTGACCGACATTCTTGCACCCCAAACAAATCTCCACCTAAAAGTAGGATTATACTTTGGCAGTTACAATCCAATTCATATCGGGCACCTGGCCATCGCAAACTTTATGGTTGAGTATACCGATATCGATCAACTGTGGTTTGTGGTCTCTCCACAAAATCCACATAAAAAAAAGATGAACCTTTTGGATGATTACCAACGATTGGAAATGGTACATCGTGCTGTTGAAGGTGACTACCGTTTGAGGGCTTCAAATATCGAATTCAACTTGCCCAAACCCAGTTTTACGGTGGATACACTCGCCTATTTAAAAGACCAGCACCCAAACTTTCGTTTTGTAATTTTAATGGGTTCTGACAACCTGGAGAACTTACACAAATGGAAAAACTACGAAACGATTATTGAAAATTACGGTATAATCGTATATCCGCGACCAGGATTTGATAAATCAAAAGTCCGGGTTCATAAGAATATTACAGTTGCCGATGGGGCGCCTTTAATGGAAATTTCGTCTTCTTTTATTCGAAACGCCATTGGGGAGGGGAAGGATGTCCGGCATTTTCTTCCACCCAAAACCAGTGAATACCTGGAGGAAATGAATTTCTATAAGAGATAGCTATCTCTATTTTGCTAAGTGGAGGGTATTAGTATATTAAATTAATTGTGTGTAATGAACTTATTGCCAATACGTTTATTGGTTATTGCAGGATTTGTCATGTGTGAAATATGTGAAATTCATGCGCAAAAAAGCATTGAAGTTTTTCAACTTCCATCTGCCCCTGCCATCGACGGAATACATGAAGAAAAGCTATGGCAAAATGCGCAAAAGGCCAGTTTATTGCACTGAATGCCATCAGAGAATTCTTGTTAGCTTGCTGCGAGGCAGTTCGGTTTATCTTGTTTGAGTCATATCTTCATCAACACAAATGGTAAAATGGGCTGTGCCTGTATTTTCTTCTTCCAGCTGAGTAACATCCTTTTGAGTGACTGTTGTTAGGGTTACGATATTTAAATGGGGAGAATAATGTTTCAGGTACCAGTAAATACCTTCGAAATTCTCTGAATGATAAGCCCCATTGAAGTGTAAAAGTAATTTCCCCTCCTTCCAGTTTTGCAATATGAAGTGTGACATTGTTGCATCCTTTAGAGCTTGCGCCTTGGGAAAATTTACGTTATGGTTACCCGGAGTACCCATTTCCAGCATTGTTTTGTAAGAGGTTAGTGTTGAATCATACGAAATGGGTAGAGGTGGGATAAATTTCAGGGCCTCTTCTGAAAGTTTGTCCAGGCCTTCAAAACCGTCATCATTTACCAGCGAAGCATACCTGCGTGGCACATTCGATGCGACAAATTTTAAATCCTCCTCCCAGGCAAAATCAATTAATGGTTTGTAATCGGTTTTGTAATTGGGCCACAAACGGGCCTCCGCTTCAAAGCGTTTCCCGGTGATGGTTCCACTAATGTATTCATCCAAAATGAGCTGATTGTCGCTTTCAAACATTTCGGCACCCAGTATCAGGTCTTCACCTTTCATTCCATGAAGGTCTTTGGTTAGCTCTAACTGCAGCCAGTGTGAGATTGGATTATAATGATATTCGCCAAACAGTACAATATCGGCAGTTTCAATTGCCTTCAGCATTTTTTCATATTTGACGGATTTACCTTCCTGATTGTATAAATAATACGCAGGTTTGTCGGTCTTAAAAGCCGTAACTACAAAAAACAAAACAATCAAAAGGTATTGGAATTTCTTCATCTCAGATATTTTTAAACAGCACTTGCTAATACAAGGACGGACAAAATACGTTTAATCCATATTAAATGAAATAGAATGAGAAACAAAATAAATTGAAATTGGCGATTACCCCATTAAATAAGCCGTAAATAATACATGAAAACCGGTGATATAATTGAATTTCCGGCCGATATTTAGGTCTTTAACATTTCCTAACTCAGTTTAACAATAATTTAGGACGATTAAGTCGAATTAACACAATTTCGGTCTATTTTTGAAATGCAATTAAAAGTTAAAGCTGTGAGAACATCAAAGGGCGATGTTCAAAGAACGTTGGATCGAATTGGGGTTTCATTTTCAGGAAACCCCTTTTCTCTGAAGTCCATTCAATTAACATACTTTCAAATTTCTTAAATCGGCTTAACAATTTTAGGCGCAAAATTTGTAATCATAATCAATGCATATTAATAATTGCTATCGTTTAGTGATTGATATTATGTAAGGGGGGCTCTGCTGGAGAGGCCCCTTTCTTTATTTCGACATCTCTTCTTTTAACCATTTGGGGCGGTTGGTAGTTATTCCTGTCACACCTATTCGGGTAAGTCTTTTTGCTTCTTCCACATCGTCCACTGTCCAGCTCAATACTTTAAGTTTGTTCTCTTTTGCCAACGTAATAATTTCTTCATCAATAATCGAATACTTTAAGTTTACACCACTTAAGCCTTCCTGGGCAGCTTGTTCAATTTTCTTCTTAAGTCCGGTTTTCACGGCACTTAACCAATAGCAATTATTTTTTGGAAATGCCTCATGAACGGCCAGTATGGTTTGCCAGTCAAAAGCGATAAAAATAATCTGTGCCAGTTTCCCGCTTTTTGTAATACTTCTGACCAGTGGCGGAATTACTTCCTCCCCACATTTAATCTCCATAACCAGTTTTTTCTCCGGAGGTATGGTTTCAATGATCTCAGAAATAAAGGGAATTTTTTC
>JBFEWU010000062.1:0-16793 GCA_041546215.1 Draconibacterium sp.
CAAACACTTTTGTTCCTGTACTTTTATCGGTTCCAATTCCTTTGAAAACTTCAGATCCTTCACGCAAAATATAGGCTATCTGTGCCAGCGTTTCGGTATTATTTACCAGGGTTGGTTTCCCCCATAATCCACTTTCAGCAGGATATGGCGGGCGTATCCGCGGAAAACCCCTGTTCCCTTCGATGGAGGAAATCAGTGCGGTTTCCTCGCCACATACAAAGGCTCCTGCACCTTCATAAATCTGCAATTTCAGATTGAATCCACTTCCTAAAATATTTTCACCCAGGTAGTTTTGTGCCTCACAAATTTTGATGGCCTCCCGAATTCGTTTTACCGCCAGCGGGTATTCTGCACGGATGTAAAAGTATCCCTCGTGGATACCAACAGCATAGGCCGCAATAATCATCCCTTCTAGCACACGATAAGGATAGGATTCCAGAAGCATGCGGTCCATAAATGCTCCGGGATCGCCTTCGTCGCCGTTACAAATAATATATTTTGTGTCGCTCTCGTTCTTTTTTACCAACTCCCATTTCATTCCCGACGGGAAACCGGCACCTCCGCGCCCGCGAATACCGCTGTTTTTGATTTCGGCAATCACATCATCGGAAGACATGGTTTCCAATACCTTTTTAACCGCAGTAAAACCTCCGCGTTTCAGGTATTCGTTTACATCCAGTGGATTAATAATTCCACGGTATTCAGTGGCAATGGGAATCTGTTTACCCAGAAAGGAGGCCACAGGCTTTTCGCGCATACTTATTTCATAACGCTGTACACCATCCCAGTTCCGATCGGTTTGAATGGTTTCAACTGTGCGCATGAATTTATTTTTCAGTTTGGCAACCAGACCCGGTGCTTCAAAATGATTTTCAACAATATTTTTTACATCCTCAGGTTTTACTTTTGCGTACAAGGTTGGCTCGCCTTCGTTGGGAACGATTTCAACCAGCGGCACCTGATGGCACATCCCTACACAACCCACATGTTTAAGGCTTACGCGCAAACCACTTCCATTCACCACATTTTCCACTTCTTCCTGGATTTCCTGGCTGCCACTGGCCACACAGCACGATCCCAGTCCTATTCTTATTTCACCCTTTATTTCCGAGCCATCCGCCTTGCGGGCTTTTTGTGTGTTTTTCTTACCCACCTGGCTTTCAAAGTCAGCAAGCACATCTGCCACCTGGTCGGGTGCCACATGCCCATAGGTAGTATCGTCGATTTGTACAACAGGTGCCAGGGTACAACAGCCCAGGCAAGCCACTTTTTCCAGGGTATATTTTCCGCTCTCTTCCGTTTCTTCACCCTCGCCCAAATTAAATTCACGACAAAAAGCATCGTAAACCAAACCTGCACCTTTTACGTGACAAGCTGTCCCCACGCATACTTTAACCATATGCTCGCCAACCGGCTGCAAACGAAACTGGGAATAAAAACTGGCAACACCGATTATTTGGGACGCACTTATCTCTGATTTCTCAGCCAGGTATTGCAACACATCTTCGGGCAGGTAATTGTATTCCTTTTGAATGGCCTGAAGGATAGGTATCAAACTCTTTTTCGTTGCGCCTTTTTCCTGAATGAGTTGGTCTATATATTTTTGTTGTTCTGTCATTTATTTCATCCTATGATATTATTTCGGAGCCGGGCTGTAAAATCATCTATTTACAAGCGCTTTCTCAATCCTGCTTCCGCCGAAATAACAATCAACTTATTTACCCATGCAATACAAATTCTTCTCTCCCCGTATGTAAATCCGGCCATCGGCAAAAGCAGGTGTAGTACCGGCCGTTTCGCCTAGCTTGTTTTCACTTATCACTTTCATTTCTTTTGAGAACTCGTAAATACGCATCATTCCATCGTTATCCATCATAAACAATTTACCATCGGCATAAACGGGTGAGGCGTATAAGGTGGTTCCCACATCGTGCTCCCAGTATTGCTCGCCTGTTTTGGTATCGTAGCACACCAAAACGCCATAGCTTGTGGCAATGATCAACAAACCGTTGTGTGCCAAAGGGCTTGCAGCTTCGGGCATATATTCATCGTTTTCCCAAAGAATAGATCCATCCCTTGAATTGATGGCCACCAGGCGTGCATATTCGTTGGCGGCAAAAACTACGTCCTCGCTAAATCCTACCGACGGACCAACTTCACCCATCATACAATCGGTTTTCCAAAGTTCTTCTCCTGTTTCAACATCATAAGCGGCAACAATCGGATCTGATGTGAGAATGACCTGCATTTTTCCATCAACTTCCGCCAGTACCGGGCTGGCCCACGATATTTTTGCTTCACGAACCGTTTCCCAAACTGTTTCTCCGTTGGCAACATCCAGGGCCATAACCTTTCCTCCCCGGTTGGTATCGTATTGAACAATTACTTTGTTTGCCCAGGTAATTAAAGACGAAGAATGCCCGTAATGATTGTCGGGAACTCCCAGGTTTTTTGCCCAAAGACGTTTGCCGGTCATATCAAACGCAATGATATCCCCTGTTCCGAAAATCGCATAAACCCCCTTGCCGTCGGTGGTTAACGATGGTGCTGCCAGTCCTGTATCTTCGGTAACCCTTGGCGGTTTTGCAGGCGATCCTGAAATATTATCGGCAACACCCGTCCACAACAATTTCCCCGCCTCGCGGTCGTAACAGTACACCTCGAGGCTTGCCTCATCGGCTCCGGAAATAAATATTTTATCGCCCCATATTACGGGTGAATTGTAACCGTGTTTTGGAATCGGGACTTTCCATTTCACATTTGTGCCTGCCGCACCATCCCATTTTGTCGGAATATTCTTATGAGAAATAATCCCCTGTGCCAGGGGACCACGGAAGGAATTGTGATTTTTTTGCACGTCGGCCAGGCTAATACCCACAGACTTTGTTGCCTGTTTCGCCTGTGGCTCACCTTCTGCCTTCGCTTGGACCGGCTCATCTTCTTTCTGTTCCGCAACAACATTTTCCTTAACGGATCCTTCCGGGTTTCCTGCTTCAGCATCGGCTTTAGCTACCTGCCCGCCCGAAACCGTTTGTGCTGTTTCGCCAATTTCAATGACTTCTATGGCCTCATTCTGCGATGTGGTCGCTGCATCAGCCACCAGATTTTCCGCGTCGTAATAGTCTAAATGGTTAACGGTTGCAAACGATGCTACCACAGCCAAGACCATTACTGCGGCTCCAACAATTATAATTCCTTTTTGGGCAAGAATACGGCTCGCAATTTCATTCTCCAGTTTGGCATCGGGTTCTTCTATCTTATTTTTTACTGAATAGTACACGCGAAGGGCAAATGCCAGTATGATCGCTCCAAACAATAACAAATACGCACCTGTTTTCACCTGCCACTGACTGTTGAAATAGGCTTTTCTGGCCAGTAAATCGAAGTTGCGGATTTCCACCTTCAGCTCTTCGTTATTTGGCTCTTGCTTTAATCTCTTCACCAAAGCTTCCAGGGCCTGGCTTTCTATGGGATCGGTTTTGGAAACCTGCCAGAAGTTTAGCAACAATAACATCGCAACAGCAGTGCAAAAGATGCCAGCTATTACGGCAATGTTTTGTGAAATTTTTAATTTATCCGAATTATCCATTGGCTTCTAATTTTCTTTTATATTCTGCATGTTGCGCATACCATCTTTTAATTCATTTTTTAAAAGCATGCGCCCACTTCCTTTTTTTTATCGCGAGATGCTGATTCCCGAATCCGTACAGCATCCTGTTCACTACTTCTCTTTCGCCATAAGAGTGTCATGGTTTTTTACTTTTCAACCGGGCAATAATCAAGACAACGGGCACAGCTCAGGCAATTGCCCTTATGAGGTTCGTAGTCCTGGCGTTTCCTGAAAACAACGGTATTCAGCAAAGTCATTCCGATTACCAGCCCCAGAAAACCCCCTGCAATCATACTCCCCACATAAAATTTTTCGCGAATAACTTCCGCTTCTGTTACCAGTTGTTCCATCGATTTCCCTGCTGCCAGAAAGGTTTGTATATCAATATTATCCGGATCGTTTATTAATTCCGGTCGGGCAATCATCAATTCCGCCAGGTACACATCGGCATTGGCTTTCGACAAGAAAGTATGCGATTTACCCCCCACAAATACTCCCAACGCAATCCATAACGGAATTACTAAAGCATAGGCGATAAAGCGTTTGGGACCGAGTCCTGATTTAACCACTTCTTTCTCGTTGGTTGGAAAATCGATGGCATCAAAGGGACATGAATGCGTGCATAGTTTACACTGAATACATGCTGATGGCGTGATGGTTAAATGCCATTTCGAAAAGCGTGACATCCAACTCAGCAGCACTCCGTATGGGCACAAGAAACGACAATACGGCCGGGCCACAAACATTCCCATCAACAGGAATGCAACACCCAAAACGATCATATGAAAAGTAGCATCCATTCGGAAAATGCCAACAAAGGGATCGTAACGACAAATGATAAAATCGGTTCCTGTTGCGGCAAACAGTACAGCCAGTGCCAGGTAGATGTAAGGAATTAATCCCAGTGTCTTGTTTAACCATTTGGGAAGGCTGATCGGTTTAACAACCACCAGATCCTGTATGGCCCCTAAGGGACAGGCCCCGGCACAAAATGTCCTGCCAAAAAATAAAGTAAAAAGCAAGGGCAGCACAAAGAACAGCAATGCGGTTAATGAAATGGCATAACCCGTATCAAAAAATGTAAGCGTAACGTTTTGGATAGCCCCAATGCTGCAAATGCATCCATCTCTGTAAAATCCAAAATACAGTAAAGTAAAAACCGATAGCCACAACACTCCATGCCTTGAACGAGACTTTAAAGCAAAATAAGTCGCCAATGAAAGCACAAGCAACAAAACCAGCACATCGAAATATTCCATTGCCAGGGCTCGCGGTTCAGGAGTTTCGGGAGATGGCTGCACGTATCCGGTATCAAATTCCGGCTTTGGGAAACGTTGTTTCTGGGCATCAGCTACAAAGCTAACCGAAACCAGCAACAAGGTGTAAAAAATGAACTTAAGGTTCTTCAAGATTGAATGTTTGCCAGTGTCAGCTTTCATCTGGTTTATGCTGTATTCCTCCGAAAACTCCTGCTCATCTGTACGAGTCACATTTAAACTACAGACAGAAGTTTGCGGACTCAGAATTAAATTTGAATTATTGATACGATTCATCCGTTTTCAGGCTTCAGTTTGTTCATAAAATCACCTTTCACCTTGTAGGCTTCACTGGCTTTTACACGACTTATTGCATCCGACGGACAAACACGTGCGATGGAACATTCGTTGCAGTTCAGGCATATATCGTGGATAATTTGCAAGTGCATTGAGCCATTTCCAAACGACGTACAACCTGCCACGCATTTCCCGCAACCAATGCATAATTCTTCATCAATATGATACTCAAAATAGGGCTCTTCGATAAATCGACGTTCGATGGCAGCAGTTGGGCAAAGCTGGTTTTCAGCAGCTGTACTTCTTGCGTTGGCATCAGGCTTCAGGTAGCCGCCGCACAAGTCGCAGTAACCGCATAAATCGAAAGCGTGCAAACATTTCACTGCCGAGGGTGTCATCACACAGTCGGTGGCACAACGCCCGCATTGCGTACATTTAAAGGGATCGATTTGCCATACATAATCGTCGGTAGTTACCTTTTTTAGTGCTGCAACACTCACCGTGCCCAGCGACAGTAACAGCGATGCCCTCACCCCGTTTTGGATGAAGTTTCGCCGGCTCTGCGATTTACTTTTCTTTTCCATCTCTTACCTCCTTTGCCAGTGGCAGTTTGCACTTCTGAAACTTGCCACAATTCTCACACGTGGGAGAAACTGAACAAACGGCTGTGACTTTTTTGTTTGCCAACAAATAAGCTGCAGAAGTTGTAATTCCTCCCAATAGTAATAGTCGACCTGTTGTTCTTATAAATTCTTGTCGTTTCATTTTTCAAATCAACATTTCCTAAAGGTCACATGGTGCATGTGCCTTTCGCTTGTTCTAGCTGTTTCCACGGATTAAAATCCGCAACTATTCATTTTAAATTCCTTCAATATTCTTCACTTATTTCAATTCAAAAACACGAAGCATATTCCGGTCAAAGTCCAGTGCATAAATATTGCCCACGCTATCTACAGCCACATCGGGTGCCTGTCCTTCAATTTTATCTTCGAATTTGTTGGGTGGAGCAACAACCCCAAAAAACTCTCCCGATGGCTTGTACACCTTAATTCTCACCAATCCTTTTTCGCTGGTTACAAAACTCCCACCGGGCAAAAAGCAATAATGTGCCGGATTGCAGCAACCGCTGAAATTTTTTGTTTGCGCTCCGCTGGCTTTCCAGTGTTCACGTAGTCTTCCTTCCGCTGTATAATTTTCTAAAGTATGTAATCCCGGATTCACCACCCACAAATCACCGTATTCATTAATGTCCATGTCGAAATATGGGCTGGGAACAATAAAACCATGCAGAACATCTTCGCTTACTTTACCTTCAAATTCGTTCTGCAATTTGCCTGCTGTAGTGTAACGCAAAATTTTACGGGTTCCGGCATCGGCCACATAAACATCTTCTCCGAAAGCAGCAACAGCTGTTATATAACTATTATCATTGGATAATGTCCATCCTTCGCTCAGTTCACCAATGGCGCTGAAAACAAGAATTTGCTTTTCACAGGCCACATAAATCCTGTCATTATATACTTCAACCGAGTTGGGCTCATCACCCAACACTATTTCTTTTAACAGATTTCCCTGAGCATCTATTATTTTTAATTTTTGGTCACCAACCAGATAAATTAAATTCTTATGAATTGTAATGCCGGCAGGTTTGTCAAATCCAATTTTAAAGTTCCTGGTCTCCCTGTAAAGAATAAGTTCATCGGGAACGTCCTTGAATTCATCAACGCTGTATTCAAATTTGTTGGCTTCCATATTGTCGGGGCGTTTGGAGTACCAATCGCTAACCATAACCGCTACAATTACGATTGCCAGAACAATGAGAAATAATATGATTCCTTTATTTTTCACTTGAATATATTTTAAGTTAAATGTTCAAATCAACACAAACCAATGTTTTTGAATCGCGCATCAGCAAATAGCCATCGGCCAGGGCAAAAGGAGCCCAGGCATCGTGTCCCTCTTTGATTATACTCACCTGTTCCAACTGAATAAATTTTTCGGTACTCGGACGAGCTATGGTCAGGGTGCCGTCGTCGTTCAAAATAAACATTTTATTATCGGCAATAAAATAGGGTCCCAAGCCATAACGCTTTTCCTTACCACTGCTCCAAATTACTTTTTTCGTATCGGAAGGATTTACACAAACCATTTGAAGTCTGAACTGTCCCCCGTCTTTGGGTACGATACCAAACAGGTGTCCATTCCAAAACACAGGAGTTTGTTGTTCACATGCCAAACCCTCTTTGGGCGTATACTCATCGATGGCTTGGATTGTAAACTCCCCATTATTTTCTGAGAGTTGTAACATCATGCTACCAGCACCATAGCCTGCGGTCATAAATATTTTTCCATCGGGCATACAAACGGGAGAAGGCGCAACCACGGAATGATTCCAGGCCTGTGTTTCCCAGAGAATTTCCCCGGCGTCGGGGCCATCTGCCGCAACACCTGTTAAAGCGCCAATGCTACTGTACACATACATTTTACGCCCGGCATAAGTAAAGGGTATAACTGATGAATGCGACATTTTATAGGCATTAGGATTGGGTGTCTCCCATAACTTTTCCCCTGTTTCGCAATCAACAGCAATCATTAAAGCACTTCCGCCAGTGGCTAAAACAGCCACATTGTTATCAACCAAAGGACATTGTCCGGTGTACCACAGTGGTATTTCGTTGTTGTATTCTTTAACGATATCAACTCCCCACCGAAAATTTCCGGTTTTACGGTCCAGACACATCACATGGCATTTGGGACCAATTGTTACAATATAGTCCTCTGTAACTGCCGGAATGGTTCGTGACATCCCATGGTTCCTTTTTACGGGCACATTGTAACCACGCGTCCACAGTTCTTTGCCATCTACTATAGAAATACAGCGCAACACATCGGCACGGTTTTCTTCATCATAATCCAAAACATAAGCCAGTCCTTTCCAGATAGCTGCTCCCGAGTGACCTTCTCCCAATTCCATCGACCAAAGGATTTTTGGTCCCTCGGCGCCAAACTTATCCAAAAGTTTTACCGGCGATTTGGAAATATTGTCGAAATCTGCTCCGCGAAAATTTGTCCAGGTTTCATTTAAGTGCTGATATTCCGATGAAAATTCCTCAAAATGTTCACCGATATTTACGTCCTTTGGCGGAACTCCTTTGCCCCTGTTATCAGTGCCTTCCAGACTTATGGAGAAATCTTTTGTGGGATCGGCATTCAACCACCAGAATACAGCGATAAATCCGAATACTCCGGCCAAAATCAGGATAATATTTATGGTACGTTTAGTCATTTTGTTATATTACTGAGACTGCTGGTATGACTTGTTGAGACAAAAAAGTACAGCCTGGTGCTTGAATACAGCCATTGCTCAACGCTCATTACTCAACTCAATATCTATTCTTCTTTAATTGCATAAATCATCAACACATCTCCATGGCGAATGAACAGTTTTCCTTTATAGATAGCGGGGTGTGCCCAGTGCGGACCAACTCCGTATTCAACTCTAAAAGTACTAACAATTTTTAAACTATCCCTCGTTGGCTCAACCAGGGCAATGTTGCCTCTTTTTTCTTCATACAGATACAGTCTATCATCGGCATAAATGAGTGAGCCTTTGTTTTCCCATTCCTGTTCCCAATAGGTTTCGCCGCTTTGCCAGTCAACCGCCGCCCAATTGCCGTTTGCATTGTTTTGCCAGTTGGAACCGTAAATTACTCCATCAACCGTAACAACCCCACCATGATGGGTGTCGATGGTGTCGTTCCGCCACTTTAATTCAACTGAATTCCCATCTTCAGACAGCGAAAACATAAGGCCTGGATGGTCATAACCACTGGTCACAAACAGTTCCCCGTTCTTATACAAAGGCACATTGGTCTGCGCTCCCTGCCCCTGACTTTTCAGGTGATATTGAATGAGGTCGTAGTGCCATAATATTTTACCATTCTCAGGATTGATAGCTACCAAATTATTTGTGGTTTGCGCAAGAACAATATCCCGCCCATTGTGATTTATTCTGGCTGCCGAAGCATAGGATTTTGCTCCACCGAGGCTTTTTGTTTTCCAAAGCAGCGAACCATCCGATTTACGCAAGGCAACCATTGTGTTTTCTTCACCACCGGTTGTGTACAATACCGCCTTATCAATGACAAGGAGCGACTCCGATTCTCCGTGTTTGTATGGTTCTGCCCCATACTCTTTCGCGGCATCCACACTCCATACTATTTGACCTGATTTTGAATCAACACAATTTACCCTGCAAGTTCCGCTCACCACGTACAATTTACCATCAGCATAGGTTGGCGTACTTCGGCTTTCGATATACGAACGAGTCCAGGAGCGGCCATAGGGAACATCCCACAGCAGTTCTCCATTCAGATCATAAGCTGAAAGGATGTCCGTGGTATCTTCTTTTATACCGGTAATAAAAATGGTTTCGTTGACCAATATCGGTTGAGAATATCCTTCCCCGATTTCCTCTATTTTCAGGATTAACTCCGGACCTGTTTCCGGCCACTGCTTTAACAAGCCAGTATCCTTATAATGTCCGGTTCTATCCAGGCCACGAAACTCAACCGTTCCCTGGGAATATAACAGGGTGGCCAGAAAAAGAAAAAATATAATTAAGGCACTTTTCATTATTAATCTTCAGCTATATCGTAAACCATTAGAGCATTGCCATGGCGAATCAGTAATTTCTCATCCGCAATAAAAGGATGTGCCCAATGCGGACCTGCCCCTTTTTTAACTTTAAACTCACTGATAACATCAAAGTTATCGGGTTCGGGTTTTATTATCCCAACTGTTCCTCTTTCATTGTAGCAATACAGCAATCCATCGGCCATCACCATTGAGCCTTTTGTATCCCATGAGCTAACATTTATGATTTCACCTGAGTCCCATTTCATACACACCCACTTCCCGTTTTTATTGTTCTGCCAATTTGAACCGTACAAATATCCTTCGTGAAGAATTATTCCATGATGGTGGTTATCGAATGTCTGGTCGCGAAAAACTTCTGTTACCCCGGTTGCCAGCGAATCCATTTCCAACATCACAGCAGGATAGTCATATCCCATGCTTAGAAAAATTCTGTTATCCTTATAAGTGGGCGTATTGGTCCATATTAAACCCGGCTGCGGCCATTTCTCCGGATTATGCCAGCGATAACTCCAAACCAGTTCCCCAGACTGTGGTTTCAAGGCCATCAGATGCGTACCAATAACTGCCAGAATAAACCGGTGGTCATTCCATTCGTATAGGGTAGCCGAAGCATAAGCGCGGGGACCTCCCAATGATTCGGTTTGCCACACCAATTCACCCGTCATTTTATGGTAGGCCACTATACTGGTTTTCTTGCCTCCGGGAGAAACGATTACCAGATCATCAAGCACCAGAACCGTTTCTGAATTCCCCCACATGTGGTATTCTGTTTCAAATTCCTTATCCACATCAATCCCCCAGATTCTTTCCCCGGTTTCTTTGTTAAAGCAGCTCACCTGTCCCATTCCACTTTGCACGTATATTCTATCTCCGTCAATAACCGGAGTACTACGTGTATCGGGGAACGATTTATACCAGGAACGTCCGTAAGGCTTTTGCCACCTGATGGTTCCATCCATACTTATGGCAGTCAGATAATCAAGCGTATCAATCATTCCTGAAGTATAAATTACACCATCGGCAAGAATGGGTGATGAATACCCCTTTCCGATTCCTTCCAGCATCAGAATTTGCTCAGGACCATTTTCAGGCCAGCTTTGCAGGAGTGTTGAGTCAGGGAAATGCCCATCGCGGTTAGGACCACGCCACTGTGAAATTTGGGCAAAACAGCTCTGCATAAAGAGCACAAATATAAATCCCAAAAACAATCTCTTCATTGTATTCATTTTAGTTGGTATAAAGGTCAAAAAAAGTCAGATCCGGTTGTCCGAATGGCTTTATTTTATTTTGTAGGCAATTAAAGCATCGCCATGTCGGACAAATAACCGGCCCTTGTTAATTACCGGATGTGCCCAGTGTTGTGCGGTTCCCAGTTCAACTTTGGTTTGGCTTACTATTTTAAATTCCTTTGGATTTGCTTCCACCAAAGCAAGTTCTCCACGTTCGCTATAGCAATATAACATCCCATCGGCATAAATGGTAACTCCTTTTGCAATGGGATCGGCAACATATGTTTCTTCTCCGGTTTTCCAGTCTACACAACGCCATTGACGTGCTTTGTCTCCCGAACCATATAAATATCCGTCAAGCGCTACCATTCCACCCATGCGGCTGTCGAGTTCGGTTTTAAACCAGGCTTTCGATACTGAAGTCCCGTCTTCGCTCAGATCAAGTTTTACCCCACCCTGTCCATAACCACTGAAGCAGAACAAATCGCCATCATAAAAAATAGGCGTATTGGCATGTACCTGCCAGCGATTGGTTTGTGGATAGTCCCACAGCAAGTCACCGGTTTTGGCATCCAGACCAATAATATGATCGGCAGTCATGGTTACCAATAACTGACGCGTTGGCAAGTCAACCAACAAGGGTGTACAATAAGCTGAAAGATCACCTTTGCCGACAGATGACCACACTAAGTTGCCGTGGAAACGATTGAGCGCCACCACATTATTTTTCTTTCCACCGGGAGTCATATAAACCATATCGCCATTTACAATAACCGTTTCAGTCACTCCCCATCGAATATTTTCTCCATCGAAATCTTTGAAGGCATTTTTACTCCATTTCTTATCCCCGTTTTTGGCATCCATACAAATCAGATCGCCATAGCCCGTGTAGATATACATTAAATCACCCGCCACAACTACCGAAGAACGTGTTCCCGGATAACTCTCCGTGAATTCTTTTCCGTAATTCACCTTCCAGCTTAGTTTACCGTCCTGGTCCAAAACATAAATATAACCTTCCCCTTCAATCATGGTTGAAAGATAAATCAGACCGTTTGCGAATACAGGAGAGGAATGTCCTTCTCCCAAACCTTCAAATGTCCAAAGAATCTCGGGACCATTGGCTGGCCATTCTTTTAACAAGCCACTTTCCTTATAAATTCCGCTGCCATCACCTCGCCATACTGTGGGCTCCTGAGCAAATAAAATTGTACTTGAGATAAGTATCGTAAAAACAAGAACAGATGCTTTCTTAATCATGACTTTCGAATTAAATGTTAAGCTCATAAAAATAGAACCAATTGGTAACATTTACAATAGTGACGTCAATTTAGCACATGTCTAAATAGTAATATATATTTACATATCATTAAGAATTCATTAACAACCAATTCCGCAAAACCCATACCCTTTTACCCCGGAATGTTCAGGACATAATTCTCGGTCATCCGGTAGTATAAAATATCCTTATCTTCCTTCAAACGAAAGTTGCCTGCAAAAAAAATCTGCTACTCCTTTGTGGAATAACAGATTTATTGAAGCGATACAAATCACTTATTCTGATATCATTTTTGCATGACGCTTTCGTTCATGTTCATCCAGATGTATTTTACGAATTCGCATATGCTTTGGCGTAACTTCAATGTATTCATCGTTGCGAATGTATTCCATGGCTTCTTCAAGCGAAAACTTAATAGCCGGTGCAATATTCGTTTTATCATCAGCACCGGAAGAACGCATATTCGACATTTTTTTTGTTCTGATAATATTTATTGTCAAATCATCCTGACGTGTATATTCGCCAATAACCTGGCCGGCATAAATATCTTCTCCCGGGTTCACAAAGAATTTACCCCTGTCCTGCATTTTATCAATTGAGTAGGTAATTGCAGTTCCGGTTTCCAGGGAGATTAATGCTCCGTTACGTTTTACTCCCAACTCTCCTTTCCAGGGTTCGTAGCCCTTAAAGCGGTGTGCCATAATTGCTTCGCCCTCGGTAGCTGTTAACATCTGGTTTCGCAAACCGATCAGGCCGCGCGCCGGAATAAAAAATTCAAGATGCGCACGATCGTCTTTTACCTCAATGTTTGCAATATCGCCTTTACGGGCAGTAACTAATTCAATTACTTTTCCTGAAAACTCATCTGGTACCTGAACGGTTAAAGCTTCAATTGGCTCACATTTTTTCCCATCAATTTTTTTGATAATAACCTGTGGCTGTCCCAACTGAATTTCGTAGCCTTCCCGGCGCATGGTTTCAATCAGAATTGACAAGTGAAGAATTCCACGTCCGTACACCATAAAAGAGTCGGCCGAGGCCGTTTCTTCCACACGTAAGGCAAGGTTTTTCTCTGTTTCTTTAAACAGTCTGTCGCGCACCTGACGCGAAGTTACATATTTACCGTCTCTACCAAAGAAAGGGGAATTGTTGGCCACAAACAACATGCTCATGGTGGGTTCATCCACCTGTATTGGAGTAAGACCTTCCGGCTCTTCAATATCTGCAACGGTATCGCCTATATCAAAGCCTTCCAATCCTAAAACAGCACAAATCTCACCGCACGGAACGGCTTCTTTTGTTTTTTCCTTTCCCAGTCCTTCAAATAAATAGCATTCCTTTGCCTGGGCTTTTACGATACTGCCATCGCGTTTCACCAACGATACCTGCGATCCTGGTTTTAACTCGCCACGTGTAACTTTTCCCACGGCAATCCTACCGGTGTACGACGAATAATCGAGTGAAGTAATACGCATCTGAACTGTTCCCGCTTTCGGTTTTGCAGGTGGAATATGTTCTATTATCTGGTCTAATAAAAAGACGACATCATCGGTTGGTTCCTGCCAATCGGGACCCATCCAGCCTGCTTTTGCCGATCCGTACACCGTTGGAAAATCCAATTGCTCTTCGGTGGCATCGAGACTGAACATCAGGTCGAAAACCTTTTCCTGGGCAATATCGGGCGTACAATTTTCCTTATCTACTTTATTTACAACCACCATGGGTTTTAATCCCAACTCGATTGCCTTTTGCAACACAAAACGAGTCTGTGGCATTGGCCCTTCAAAAGCATCAACAATTAACAATACACCATCGGCCATGTTCAGTACACGCTCTACTTCTCCTCCAAAATCGCTGTGCCCCGGAGTATCGATGATGTTAATTTTTGTATCCTTGTAACGTACCGACACGTTTTTCGAAAGAATAGTAATACCACGCTCGCGTTCCAGTTCATTATTGTCGAGCAAAAGCTCTTTTACCTCTTCGTTTTCACGGAATAATTTTACCTGGTGTAAAATCCGGTCAACCAAAGTTGTTTTGCCATGGTCAACGTGCGCGATAATTGCAATATTTCTAATTTCTACCATTTTCTTTTTTTACTTTTCAACTAAACCAGTACCAAAACACCACCTTTGTTTCTTTTTCTGTATCAACTATTTACAGATGTTTCTTATGGGCTCTTATGAATTGGCGTGCAAAAGTAAGAAAGTTTTGATAGTTGAGTATAAAGCCCCTGTGAATTAACTGTTTTTATTGTGAAATTTAATATGAATTCAGAAAATGATTTATCCGTGATTAAAGATTCATGATTTAAACACAAAAAGCCTTTAATTTGAAGCTACGCATCGCTTCTAATTCAAGCATAAATGCTTCAAAACGAAAATTGCTGATTGGAATATACTACAGAATTGGGTGTATTACAGTAACTTTATATAGCTAACAGTTAAATTTCAGAACTATAAATAATGAAAGAAAAAATACCCATATGCTTATGGTTAACCGGATTATCTGGTGCCGGAAAAACCACATTAGGACACTACCTGCAGAAGGAAATGTTACGATTGAATATTGAATTCGTCCTAATTGATGGTGATGATTTAAGAATGGGACTCAGTAGGGATCTTGGATTTACCTTGACTGAAAGAACAGAAAATATTCGAAGGGCAGCTGAACTATCAAGGCTGATTCTTAGATCTGATGTTAATGTTATTTGTTGTTTTATTTCACCAACCCAAGAAATAAGGCAGCTTGCAAAATCTATCATTGGAATCCGGCATTTTGTTGAAGTATTTATTGATGCTCCAATGGAAGTGTGTATAAAAAGAGATCCGAAAGGAATTTACACTAAAGCGCTACAAGGAAAAATAAAGCATGTATCGGGTATAGATTCTCCATACGAACCACCTGAATTAGCTGATATTTACATAAATACTGCTGATACTTCTATTAATCTCGCTGTTAACAAACTACTGAATGAAACCCTTGCTTTAATTAAAGCTCAATCTTAACACAAAGAGACTATTCGCTTATTTTGATAAGTAAGGATTATATTCTACTTTTAAAGAAATGATTATTGAACTGGCTCTGGAATAACAAGTACTTTTATTACTTATTCAAAGGTGTTACTCCTTTACCAAATTTCACAATATACGGATTCTCATAAATCCATTAGCATGAAGAAAAGATTCTTCCCTTTATTGTTTTTCCCTTTCTTTTTAGTTGTCGAAATAATCAATTGGTTGTCATTATTTGCTGATGAGGTTTTCTTTCCTTCTCATAAAAGAATCGTAGTTAGTTCTCCTCTCTACATTACCGGAATGCCACGTACTGCAACAACTCTCGCTCACAACATTATCAGTTGTGACACAAAAGGATTTACAACGATGAAGCTATGGGAGATCGCATTTGCGCCCTCAATCTGTCAAAAACGATTCTGGTTATTTATATGGAAATTTGATTCCAAATTAGATAATCCATTGATAAAAACTGTCAAATATGTTGAAAGCCGGATTTTGAAGCAATTTGATCATTTTCATCCACTAAGTATTTTTAATGTTGAAGAAGATGAGTATTTATTAATTCATAATTTCACTTCAGAATTATTGATCTTTTTTTTTCCTGTCTTAAAATTTCTTCGGCGCTCTTACTCAACAAGCAAGACTGATCTCACTCAAATTCATCGACTAGAGTTCTATCACAAATGCATTAAGAAACACCTGTACGTATTTGGGAAAGAAAAAACATATCTGGCCAAAAGTCCCGCACACATCCTGCGTTATCATTCATTAAAAAAAGTTTTTCCTGATATACGAATAATCTATATGCTTCGTAATCCCCACAAGTCTATTCCCTCCACAATAAGCCTATTCCAAAATTTCAATACAATATTTAACTCCCGGTTAAACGACAGGGATATCATAACCCATACTTTATTAATTGCCGATACATCTTTTCATTTTCTAACACAACTTAACAGTCAGGAAATTAATCCATCGTTTATCGTCTTAAAATTTGAAGAGTTTGTAAATGAACCGGAACTCGCAATTAAAAAGATTTATAAATCATTCCATCTTAAATTGGCGTATGATGTTGAAAAGAAAATTCGAAACTATTGTGTTCAGCAGTCAACATTTAAATCGAAACATAAATATTCACTAAAAAAATATGGTCTAACCAAAGAAATTATTGTCGAAAAATACCTGGATATATACCGTAAATTTTACAGGTATTAAACTTCAATTATTCATACTAAAAGAGATAAAGCTATGCTAATCAACAAAAACGAATTATACAGATTCCCATGGTCGAAAACCGACAATCCTGGTGGGTGGATTGAAGTTACCGACAAATGTGATATTAGTTGTAAAGGTTGCTATCGACATAAACTTGAAGGACACAGATCAATCGAAGATATTAAAAAGGATATCGTTCAAATTAAAAAATTTACAAATTGTGATTTTATC
>JBFEWU010000338.1:0-5103 GCA_041546215.1 Draconibacterium sp.
AAACGGGCAAACATAAAGTGCCCGGCTTCGTGAAGCACAACCAATATAGAAAGGCTTAATAATAGCTGTGCGGTTTTAATTAATATAGATTCCATTCAATTTTCTTCCTGTTTTTCTAAATTCCTTCTCCTGTTAACAATTCTGTTACTCTTCTTGTTTCGTTGTTGGTCTCAATAAGATCTTCCAGGCTTGGTTTTTCAATAAACGCAAGCTTATCCATGGCTTTTTCAAGCAAATCGGGCATTTGCAGAAATTCAATTTTCCGCTTTAAAAATGCCTCAACAACTACCTCATTTGCAGCATTTAAGACACAAGGCATATTGCCACCTTTATCCATTGCCTCAAAAGAGAGTGCAAGGTTACGAAAAATTTTTGTATTTGGCTGCTCAAAATCGAGCGATGAGTAATCTAAAAAATTGAAACGCGGGAAGTTATTCTTTATGCGATGTGGAAATCCCATGGCATATTGTATGGGCAGCTTCATGTCGGGTAAGCCCATTTGCGCTTTCATCGATCCATCTTCAAACTGAACAATGGAATGGATTATACTTTGCGGATGTACAATCACCTCTATTTTCGACGATGGCAGACCAAAGAGCCAATGTGCCTCAATCACCTCGAATCCTTTGTTCATAAGCGTTGCCGAGTCGATGGTAATTTTTGCTCCCATGTCCCAGTTTGGATGAGCCAAAGCGTCATCGGGCGTAACATTCTGCAGCTCTTCCAGGGTTTTGCCCCGAAAAGGACCACCCGAACACGTGAGAATAATTTTCTCGATGGGATTCATAAATTCACCCACCAAACATTGAAATATGGCTGAATGCTCGGAATCAACCGGGAGAATATCCACGTTTTTTTCGCGCGCTGCTTTTGTTATGATTTCGCCAGCCACAACCAGCGTTTCCTTATTGGCAAGCGCAATGTTTTTGCCTGCTTTAACGGCATTGTAGGTCGGAACCAAACCCGAATATCCAACCATAGCAGTCAGCACCAAATCGATGCTCTCCATTTCAACAACCTGGTTCAGCGCCTGGGCACCGGCATAAACTTTTATGTCCTCATTTTTCAGCGCCTCCGACACAAAGGCATATTTACTCTCGTTGGCAATCACCACCACATTGGGTTGAAACTGCTTCGCTTGCCGGACCAAAAGTTCAACATTATTATTGGCCGTTAATACTTCAACTTCAAAAATCCCGGGATTTTGAGCAATTACCTCGAGCGATTGTGTTCCAATTGAGCCGGTAGAGCCAAGAATTGCAATTCTTTTTTTCATCTTAAAAATCAATGTATTGTTCGGGATCAACGGCTGAACCATCGTGCCAGAGTTCGAAGTGCAGGTGTGGCCCGCTTGTAAGTTCACCAGTATTTCCAACTATCGCAATGGCTTCTCCCGCATTTACTTTTTCACCCGTGCTTTTTAGCAGCTCCGCGTTGTGTTTATACACCGAAATCAAATTTGATTCGTGCTGCAAATAAATCACATAACCGGTTTCCAAAGTCCAGCCCGAGAATATTACCGTTCCCCCTAAAACTGCCGAAATACGGGCATTGGGCTCACTCACCAAATCAATACCGAAATGCACCGACGTTGGATTAAAATGTTCGGTAACCACACCATTTAAGGGAACAAAAAAATGTATCTGGCTAATTCCGCGCGACTTATCATCTGTGTTTTGCAAGGACAAACTCAGCTGTTCTGCCAATAATTTATCCTGAAAAACAGAGTCGTGATTGAATTCCATGAACTCAACCTCTTCCATTTTTGTTTCTTCCTGGAAGGACTGGTTATCTTCAGGTACTTCGCCGGCCATAATGGCCTGGATTCCTTTGAAAAACTGGTCCCGTTTCGCCAATTCCTGCTCCAACGAATCAACTCTTAAGGCATTGCGCACCAGCAACTGACGGTACTCAGCCTTTGGATACCCGGGAATATACTCGCGCAAACCGGTTGTGGCAATGAGTAAAATTACCAACACCACAATAATTGCTGAGAGCAAACTGGTAACGGTAAATACTTTTAAGCGCGAGAGTTTCATGCTCCATACCGACTGAAAGGTTGTGTCGTTGTACACAATTAAGCGGTACTGATTCTTTAGCTTGTCGTAAAACTTCTTCTTCTCTTCCACCCCAATTTTATTTTGAAGTGCAAATTTAACAACAATTGATGAATACTACTGATGTTTAGACATTTTTAACGATGAGACCAGAGGCCTGTGCATCGAAACCTGCTTCTCCCCTTTCCAATGAATCCATGCAAAAAAAACCAATCGTGTAATTTCCGGTGCCAGGCCTGTACCAATAACTAAATCTCTATGCTTTGGAAATACATGAGTTTAAGAAGAGGATGCATTTCTAAAAAGAATTTTAAATTGGGAGGAAGACGGAAGAAGTCCGGAGTCGGAAGAAAACATAGATATAAAAACTTACCGGCATGCCTGGCAACCGATCCTGCTTTTGTAAAAACGATAAATATCACATTGTGAAGTGAATGGAAAAACTATATTTGCAAACTTGAAAATAATACAACAATAAATTTTAGAATGAGAAAATTAAATTTAATACTGCTTCTTACTGTTTTCATTTTCAGTTCCGCAGTTGCCAAAGAAGGAATGTGGCTTCCTTCACTTATCCACAAATTAAATATTAATTCCATGCAAAAAATGGGCTGCGAATTAAGTGCTGAAGACATCTACAGCATCAATAATTCGAGTCTGAAAGATGCCATTGTGGCATTGGATCGTGGTTCATGTACTGCAGAAGTTATTTCGAAAGACGGGCTTTTGCTAACCAATCACCACTGTGGATTTGGTGAAATACAAAAACATTCGAGTGTTGAGCATGATTACCTGAGAGATGGGTTTTGGGCTAAGTCGAAGGCCGAAGAACTTCCGAATCCGGGGAAAACAGTTACTTTCCTTGTTCGGGTTGAAGATGTAACAGACGAAGTGCTGGCCGAAGTTACGGATGAAATGGGTGAAGGAGAAAGAGTTCAGAAAATAGAGAGAATAACCCGTAAGTTAGCAGCGGAAGAAAAAGGAGATACACACTATGAGGTTTATGTTCGCAACTTTTTCAATAACAACCAGTATTTTCTGTTTGTTACCGAAACATTCAAGGATGTTCGTTTGGTAGGCGCACCACCACAAGCCCTCGGAAAATTTGGTGGTGACACAGATAACTGGATGTGGCCCCGCCACACCAACGATTTTTCGATGTTCCGTGTATATGCAGACAAGGATGGGAAACCGGCTGCGTACTCGAAAGACAACGTACCTTACCAGCCCAAACACCACTTGCCCATTTCGTTAAAAGGGGTTGAGGCCGGTGATTTTGCCATGGTTTTTGGTTACCCGGGAAGCACAAACCGTTACAAAACATCCTTTGGTATCGATTATACCATGAAGGTTACCAATGCATCGAGAATTAAAGTTCGTGAAAAGAAATTGGAAATTATTGCCGACTACATGGCGAGCAGCCAAAAGGCAAAAATTCAATATGCCTCAAAACACGCAGGCAGCGCCAACTATTACAAGAATGCCATCGGACAAAACCAGGCTTTGGAAAACCTGGGCATTATTGCACAGAAGAAAGAGCTGGAAAATGAATTTACGGCATGGGTGAATGCCGATGCAGGAAGAAAGGAAAAATACGGAGAGGCCTTATCCTTAATCGAAAACAATTACAAGGAGATTGAAGCATCAAAAGCGAAACAGTATATGGCTGAAGCTTTACTGATGGGCCCGGAAATATTCCTATTCGCCAACCGTGCACAGGCCCTGGTTTCACTTTTGAAAGATCCGGAAGAAAATGAGGAAAAAATTGCCAAAGTGGCCGGGGGAATGAAAAAAATGCTGGACGGATATTTCAAAGATTACAGCGCTGAAACAGACGAGAAAGTGGCTGCTGCATTAATGAAAATATACAGCGATACTAATGATTCAAAATACCACCCTGATTTTTTTGCCATTATAAAGGGAAAATATAAAGGAGATTATGCCCGGTACGCGGCAAAAATGTTTCAAAAATCGGTTTTCGACAGCAAAGCAGAATTGGAAGCATTCCTGAATAATCCGAGTTTAAAGGTGTTGGAAAAAGATATGGCTTTCCAGGCCGCAACACAAATTTTCGACAAATACCGGGAGATTTCCAGAGAAACAGCTTCCGGGGGCAGGGAACTGGAAAAAGGAAGAAGATTATTTGTTGCCGGTTTAATGGAAATGAATCCTGGCCAAAAATTCTACCCCGATGCAAACTCAACCATGCGATTAAGCTATGGTTCGGTTATGGATTACGATCCACGCGACGGTGTGACATACAAGTATTACACAACAACCGACGGGTATTTGGAAAAAGAAATACCGGGTGATTACGAGTTTGATGTACCCGCAAGAATGAAAGCATTATTGCTGGACAAAAACTACGGACAATATGCACATAAAGACGGGGAATTGCGCACTTGTTTCATTACCGACAACGACATTACCGGTGGAAACTCGGGAAGCCCTGTCATTAACAGCAAGGGTGAATTAATCGGAGTTGCATTCGACGGAAACTGGGAAGCCATGAGTGGTGATCTTGATTTCGAAGATGAACTGCAACGCTGTATTAACGTCGATATACGTTTTGTACTTTGGGTGGTTGACGTTTATGCAGGCGCTCAAAATCTGATCGATGAAATGACCATTATTCGATAACATTTCGAACCATTAAATAATAAAACCCCGTCAGATTTGGCGGGGTTTTATTATTTAGCGTG
This sequence comes from Draconibacterium sp., assembly GCA_041546215.1. Classification (GTDB taxonomy): domain Bacteria; phylum Bacteroidota; class Bacteroidia; order Bacteroidales; family Prolixibacteraceae; genus Draconibacterium. The sequence continues at coordinate 4,760 of JBFEWU010000338.1, forward strand.
AGTTCGTTCGGCTGTTGTTTGATTAACGAACTGTCCGTCACCCTGAGCGGAGTTGAAGGGTGGAATTGATCACGAATATCCAAACATCCGAACATCCTGATTAGTCAATAGACAATAATCATTAATCAATTGTAAGTTGTCGTTGTTGTCATGGTTGTCCGGTTGTCATGGTTGTCCGGTTGTCATTGTTGTCGTTGTTGTCGTTGTTAATCCTGTATAACTCATACCGTTCAACCGCCGTTTGCATTAATCAATAGGCAATAATCACTAAACAATTTCTTCGGTCTTCGGTCTTCGGACTTTTTCGTTGTCATTGTTGAATATTAGAATATCAGAGTATTAGA
>JBFEWU010000558.1:0-2222 GCA_041546215.1 Draconibacterium sp.
AAAAAGGTGTTACACTTATTCCAGGGCAAATGGCTTTGGCAAACAAAAACACCGAAAAAACCAGAGTTTATGATGTCGATACAGATTATTATACCCTTTGGATCGACGGATTATTCAGTTTTACAAATACCGATTTAAACCGCTTAATTAAAAAGCTGGAACGGTATTACAACATTAGTTTTAATTACGCTGATCCACTTGACGGAACAATAAAGATTTCAGGTAAGCTGGATGTAACAAAAGACAAGCGCGAAGTATTTGAATACCTCTCCCGACTAACACATCTGGAATTTGAAAAAATAAATGAAAGGAGATATGAAATAAAATAAAATGAAAAACCGGAGAATGCTCCAACATTCACCGGCTGTTCTAATACCATTTTAATAACAGTATTATTAATTAAAGTAAAACAAATTTATGAAAAAAAACTGGTTAAGCGATGCTCTCGATCCGGGTATCCTTAAAAAAACGAAACAAATTATGCGTATTCTATTTATTCTCGTATTTGGCTTTTCGACCCTTGCTAGTGCAAATGGCTACTCTCAGGCTACCCGCCTGAATGTACAGATGAAAAATCAAAGAGTCAGTCAGGTAATTGACTATGTGGAGAAAAACAGCAAATTTGTATTTCTCTTCAAACCCGAAGAAGTAAATCTTGACAAAAAGGTGGATTTAGATCTTCAAAACGCCACTATTGATGAAATTATGGACCAAACTTTTAAAGGCGAAGATATTGCTTGCGATATATACGAGCGCCAGGTGGTTATCCGAAAAGCTGATAAGCTTCAAGGGTTGCAGCAGTCTACAAAAAAAGTAACAGGTATTGTAATCGATAATAGGGGGGAGGCCATCCCGGGTGTTACGGTAATGGTACCAGGAACAACCACCGGAACCGTTACCAATATGGATGGTGAATTCCAGCTTGAAATTCCGGAAACAGCAGAAATGCTACAATTCTCTTTTATTGGAATGAAAACACAGGAAGTTGCCGTGGAAGGGAAAACTACCTTTACCATTTCTATGGAAAACGAGGCCATCGGGATCGAGGAAGTAGTAGCGATTGGTTATGGCACACAGAAAAAAGAAACAGTAACCGGTTCTGTATCGGCTGTAAAAGGAGCACAACTGGAAAAAACAGTAGTTGCCAATGCAGCAAATAGTTTGGCGGGGCAATTGCCGGGTTTAATTTCTCAGCAATCATTCGGGATGCCCGGACGCGATGCTGCAACACTTAGTATTCGTGGTTTTGGTGGTGCCCTTGTTATTGTGGATGGTATTGAAGCCGATATCAGTTCATTGGATCCCAACTCCATTGAGTCGGTATCTATCCTGAAAGACGGAGCTGCCTCTATTTATGGGGCACGTGCAGGTAACGGTGTTATATTGGTAACCACAAAACGTGGAAAAGATGGCAAACCTACCATCAGCCTGAATTCATCTTTCACCATGCAGGGAGCAACTTCATTTCCCGAGATGGCCAGTTCAGGGCAATATACCGAAATGATGTCGGAGCAGGCTATTAATCAGGGTACTACCATACCTTATACCCCTGAGCAAATTCAGAATTTTTACGATGAGAGTGATCCCTATTTATTCCCTAATACCGATTGGGAAGATATTTTATTCAGAGATTGGGCACCTCAGCAACAACATAATTTGTCGGTAAGAGGTGGTAGTGAAAAAATTAAATTTTATGGTTTACTGGGTTATTTAGGTCAGGAGACCATGATTAAGAATCATGGTGGTAATTTTAAACGCATTCATTTGCAATCGAACATCGATGCTCAAATTACTGATCAGCTTTCAGCTCAATTCGACTTTGCCAGTATAAATGAAATTAGCAAGATGCCCCAGCAAAATCTTCGTTCTTCCCAAGATGCGGGTGGTGGTGTATATCAGCATTATTGGCCAGATCTGGCCATGTACCCTGCTGAATTACCCGATCCTACTAAATATGCTGCCACTGGAAGTCAACCAACTCATATTCTTTCGAACCGTGAGATTTTTGGACATAACGATAACATAAAGAATGATGTAAGGGCAACATTGTCGGTAAAATACAAATTTAAGTTTGTAAAAGGCTTGTCAGCTAAAGCATTTGTAAATGCACGGCAAATCTATAGCGAGTTTGAATATTTTCAGAAACCGGCAAGTTACTATACCTACAACCCTGCTAATGATTCCTATTCTTTAGCGGGTAGCTTTGGTGAAAAGGCTCTTAT
>JBFEWU010000503.1:0-3027 GCA_041546215.1 Draconibacterium sp.
AACTCCTGCAGAATTACTTTTTTGAAAAGCACAGGAAAGCAATCGAAAATTGTAAAGCCAACCGGGTGCAGACTTTAATTGGCTGTTCAGGAGCCTTCGATACAATAGCAGATATCATCGACAAGGTAAATCCGGGAGAAAAAGCTCGGGTGAATCAGGAAATCGTATTGGAAGATTTTTATGAGGTTTACGAAAAGTTGATTCAATCTACCAGGGAAGAACGTCTGCAGATAAAAGGCATGGATTATGTCAGGGTGGATTTAATTGTTCCGGCAGTAATTTTTATTGAAAGTTTAATCGCTCTGATTGGGATTAATAAGATTGTTCAAACCGATTTTGCCTTGCGCGAAGGCGTGCTTTTTGAGGTGATGGAAAAACGCATTAAAGAATAATATCCGAAGCCGTTCCGCATTTTTTGCAGGTTCCGTCTGTTTTTAACTGAATAAACTCTGTTTTGTATCTACTGCGTCGAATTAACATAGAACCGCAGTTTCTGCAGTAGGTCGAAGACTTTTCTTCATCACTTACATTTCCCAAAAAAACATAACTTAATTGTTCCCTTGCCATTTCGTGGAGTCGATGTAAGGTTTCAATGGGTGTTGACGAAATATTCATCTTGTACTGTGGGTAATAGCGCGACAGGTGTAATGGAGTTTGTTCGCCCAATTCATTGGCAATCCACTTTACCATTTCCGAGAACTCATTTTTATGATCGTTTAAGCCCGGGATAATAAGGTTGGTGATCTCAAGATGAGTTCCGCTGCGGGCAATTATTTTCAGCCCGTCTAAAACGGGTTGTAGTTTCCCTTTTGTGTAATGCCGGTAAAATCCTTCTGAAAAAGCTTTTAAGTCGATATTAAATGCATCGATATGAGGCAGTAGCTTTTTAAGGGGTTCTTTATTGATATATCCATTGGAAACCACTACATTTTTCAATGCTTCCGATTTTGCCAATTCTGCGGTTTCCAAAAGAAATTCATAAAACGTAAATGGTTCGTTGTAGGTGTAGGCAATACCGATGTTATTCCAGGTTTTGTGGGCTTCCTGAACAATCTGACCGGATGAAATATTATGAAATCCGGCAAATTGACTGGCCATGCACTGAGAAATCCGGTGGTTCTGACAAAAACTACAATGCAGATTACAACCCACTTCACCAATGGATAATATATTTTTGCCGGGGTAAAAATGGTATAGTGGCTTTTTTTCGATGGGATCGGAACCCAATGCAGCAACTTTATTATAGACTTCAGTAATTAATGTGCCTTTTTCATTGGAGCGGACTTTACAATTGCCAAGCTGATCAGGATGTAAAATACAATTCCACGGACATAGTTTACATTGAACTTTGCCTTCATTTAATTTCGTGTAAAACAGTGCTTCATGCATTCTGTCCGAGTTTATTCAAAGGTACGAAATTGAATGGTAGTGTAATTTGAATTATTGCCTTCAGAACAGGATTTAAATGTCTGGCTTTCCTTTTCCATCAAAAAGAAACCGTCCTTAATTTCTTTTTCTTGCCAGCCATTTTTCAAGTAAAAGGAATATGCACTTCGTTTTTATCGCTGTCGGTAGTCAGCCGGAAATGTCTTTTACCACTTGAGATCAGCCAGTGTTCGGCCAGATTTAAAAGTTTTGTTCCAATTTTTTGATTCGTGTATCCGGGCAATACGCAGATCATCCAAATTTCAGCCGTTTTTTTGTCGGCAATTACAAAACCAACCACCTTGTTTTCAACTTCGCACAACCAGCCTTTGCCGGTGCTTTTTAATTTTTGTTCCACCGATTCGCAGGTAATCCCATGCTCCTCCAATTTTTCGTACGAAAAATTATTTTCATCAGTTGCCACTCTTACTTCAAAAATAGCAGGGATATCTCTGGTGGTAATTTCTCTGAAAGTCATTGCAGTAGTTGTTGAGTAAGAAAATTTATATCCGATCTCATTTGCTCCATTTGTTTCGTTAGTTTATTCAAATCCGATTCCGGCTCAGGAATTTTGGTGTCGAGGTAACAAACAAATTTCCACATCTCTTTTACCTCAGTAATTGGAATATTGTAAGGTTCAAATCCGGTATTTAACGACATCAAACGCAGGGATTTATTTTTTTGAATGTTGTTTTCGGCAAGTTTGAAAACAATGCCTTCATCGCGCGTTACCACAATGTATGCCTGCCCCGTTTTTATGTCGTAGAAATTTTGTGTGAATTCACCAATTACCACAGAACCGTCTGGTATGGGCAACATGGAATCGCCGGTAATGGAAAAAGCCCGGTATTTTTTCTCTTTCGATAAAAAAGGCAGCTGAAAAACCGGAAGCTTGCCAATGTACTCGGGATCGGCAAAACTTGTCACGTAACCCGCCTTTGCTTTTTCATTTACAAACTCAATATTGTCGTTGTTTCCTTTGTCAACAGAGGTGGCAATTACACGCAATTTAGTACCACGGATAAAAACATCAAAACCGTTTTGCAAGTCGGTAAATTGACTTTCAGAGAGCAAATGCAGCTCGGTATTTATTAGGGTGTCGATGGCAATGCCAAAATACTTCGAAAACGATTGAAGGTGAGAAACCGTTGGCTGACTGATGGAATTCTCCAGGGCATTTACAGTGGTTCGCTTGATTTCAAGTGCAGCTGCTACTTCTTTCTGTGTGCGTTTTTTACGTATGCGAAGTAATTTTATGTTAGCGCTGAAATGGTTCATGTTGAAATATATTTCTTCAAAATTACAAAATATTATTGCTGAAATAAAATAAATGATTAAATTATTATCGACAAAAATGATAATAATAATATCATTAGCTATGAAAGCAATTCCTAATAAATTCCTGTGGGAGTATATCCCATAATTTGAGGTTCCAAATCCCCGGTGTTGACCGGGGATTTTTTTAGCAATTAGAGGGAATAATAAAAAGAAAATAATGAACGAAAAAATCACGAAAAACTGAATATACTATCGGATGCTGCCTGCCACGACCTTTCTTGTGCATCCAGTGGGAGCAACCGGGCAAACGCTTCAAAAGGAATT
>JBFEWU010000247.1:0-7313 GCA_041546215.1 Draconibacterium sp.
CTTCCACTTCCGGTTCGACATTTATATACCGGATATATTTCCAATCCTCGGTGCGCACTCCCCGGCTATCCGGAATTGGAGTTTTAACTTCTATAATTCCCACATGCTCCATAAAAAAGTCTTTTCTCGTGGGTGTATCTTTACCGCTCAGTTGTGGATACAAACTCAAACCGTCCATTTCTTCGGGTACCGCAATCCCTGCCATATCCAAAATCGTTGGAGCAATATCAATATTCAACACAAGATTATCAAGTTTTTTGCCCGATACTATAGCGGCAACACCCGGTCCGCGAATGATAACAGGTGTTCTGATCGACTCTTCATATAAAAGCCATTTTCCGCCAAGACCATGTTCTCCCCACAAGTATCCGTTGTCAGAAAGAAAAACCACGATCGTATTTTCATCCAGGTTCAGGTCATCAAGTGTTTGCATTATTTTGCCTACTGACCGGTCCAGACTTTTCACACAGCGAAGAAAATTCTTCTCAAAATCATTTTTCGTGGCTTCATCTTTACGTTCGTCAAAATAACACCACCGGTTCAACGACTTCTCCATGACATGAGAGGCCATCTTCTGATAATCTTCAGGCGTATCTGTTGCTCTTTTGGGAATAGCTACATCAGCGAACAGGTTTTTATCGCGTTCATCGGGCTGGTACGGGTGGTGAGGAGATTTGTAACAAACCGTAAGACAAAATGGCTGATCCGGAGAGCACGACTCCAAAAATTCCCGCGATTTTATTGCCAGCCACTCCGAATTATGAATTTTTCCGCTGTCGGTGCTATGGAAATATTTCCCCTGGTTATACCATGCATTAAAAACATCAAAAACATCTTCCGTACCTGCCTCACCGATTCCCCACTTCCCCAGCATTCCTGTTCTGTAACCATTGGCTTTTAAAACAGCCGCATAACTTTTCTTTAATATCTCCGGCGCTATGGGCGTATTAAAGTGATTCATTCCATGTGTGCTTGCGTACATCCCGGTTGCAATACTTGCCCTGGACACGGCACAAATGGGAGAGGTAATAAAAGCATTCCGAAAATAAGCTCCCTGCTGAGCCAGCTTATCCATATTTGGTGTTTCCAACTCAGGAATCAATGGATGATCAGAATAGCTTAACTGATCCCATCTCTGATCGTCGGAGACCAGGACTAGAATATTTGGCTTTTCAATTTGCTTTTCTTTCACATGGGTATTACAGGCAGTTTGACTCATAACGATCAAAGCCCATAACATTACTCGTAAAAGGATTTGGAAATGTATACTTTTCTTCATCTTCATTAAGTTGCTGGTTTTTAACACGTAAGACAAACCCACAGAAATCTGAATTACACCGTTCATTTTTTCTCCGGAATACAGTTTATGCCGACCTCCCGATGCCCGATAGGCTATGCATCTTTTTAATATAGCTTTTAAAAGTACTATATAATTTTATATAATGCAACTTTTACCCTGGGACTAACGAATCATCCGACAAGATAATACACCCTTGCAATTACGAACACAAGCACCTACCTATTAGGTGTTTCAAAATTCAACAGTTCCATTTTCCCTTTCTGTTTGCTTCAAAAACACCGATTATTAAATATTATTTTAATATCTTTGAAGACAACATAGAGAAGGATACTCAACTCCGGAAGGTGGAAATGGGATGACTGGAAGCTAAAAAAGCAGACACCGGCACTTTCCCACAATGGCAATAAACAAACATGAACATGAAGTTAAGCTATCTGATTTTTACGATTTGCATTTTCATATCGGCACCTGCTTCTTTTGCCCAGGTAAAATCTTCGAAATCGACAAACACTGATACAGGCCAAATCGTCAACCACTGGTCGTTCAATAAAAAAATAACAGGTAAGGTCCCGGATGACATTCAGCAGAGGAAGGATTCTCTGTACGGGAACTATGAATACGTACCGGGCATAAACGGGAAAGCCCTCAAACTGGATGGCTTTCGCACCTATATCCGGAGAAATCCCTATGGAGAAAATAAGCTAAACAAAGCTTTTACACTTGAGTCTTGGATCGCTCTCGCCAGTTATCCCTGGTCATGGGCACCGATTCTTGATTGCTCCTACCCCAGTTCAAAAGGCTTCTTTTTTGGCGTTGACCAAAGTGGACGCATTGGTTTCAATATCGCCGCAGGAGATTCCTGGTTTCAGTTGAGCACGAAACAAAAGATTGAACTACGAAAATGGAATCATGTGGCAGCGGTTTTTGAATCAGACCATAAAATAACGATCTTCATCAACGGGCAGGAAGAGGCGTCGATTCCGGTAGATGGAAGCTATATCCCCTCGCGTAGCGGAACGCTTACTATTGGAAGGAACAATATGCCCCAAAACTGGAATGAATTCCAGCTAAAGACAAAAAATACTTTCTTCTTTCTGGACGGCATACTCGATGAAATAAAGATTACGGCAAAAGCGAAATCGAAGTATGAAATCAGCCAAAGCTGCAATGCAGAAAAAGATCTGCCGGTTCCGGCACTGAGTAAGCGGGAACACCTTCCCACCGGACAGGCAGGGGATGGAAATTTTGGTGCCTTCTACACCAAACTCAACTACTATAAAGAATGGGATGATCTGTGGCGTGTAAGTGACGATCCGGACCTTTTTGTTCGTTTCGATGAATCGCCCGTACAACTGGTATTCTGGAGAGGAACAAGTTTTGTTCCCTGTTGGGTAAGCGAAAACAATATCTGGTATCTGAATGAATGGCTGGAAACCTGGGGGCAGGATGTAAAGAGTTGTGCCGAACCCATTATGGACCGCCACTGCCGTTACTCTCATGTGCGTCTGATAGAAAACACAGCGGCCCGTGCCGTAATACACTGGCGTTATGCCCTGAACGATGCCTTTTATGATTTTGCAGCCATAAGCGATGATGGCAGAGGAGAATGGTGCGACGAATACCACATCATATATCCCGATCAGGTGGGTATTCGAAGAATGGACCTCCATTATTCGCGCCCGGAACGAAAACACGACTGGGTGGAGCAGATTGTTGTACTTCCTCCCGGGAAATACCCCGATGATGTCATTGAGGAAGATGCCGTAACCCTGGTAAACATGGACGGCGATGTGCACAATTACTCCTGGCACGATGAAAACCTGAAGATAGAAATGCCCGAGCCCCGGAAAGCAAACATGTCGTATGTGAATTTAAAATCAGATTACCGCCCTTTTTTTATCATCTCTCCCAATCCCGTTGAAACCGTAGAGGGCAAATGGGACTCACCCTTTTTCAGGACTTATGCCGCAAAAATGGCAAGAGGATACCGGCAGGATCCCGTGCCATCGGTTTACGGATGGTGGAACCACTGGCCTGTTGCACAGGTACCAGGAGACGGCCGATGGGTAAGCACACCCGATCGGCCCAGCCACTTTAACCTGACAACCTTTGTACAATGGGAGGATTATGAATATACCCCAAGCACCCGTACACGGATTATGCTACAGGGAATGACCAACAAGAAGCCAGATGAACTGGTTCCTCTGGCCAAATCGTGGTTACAAGCCCCGGCGATAAAAATGGCTCCGGGAGCATTTATCGGGGGCAACTACGACCAGTCGGAGAGGGCTTATATGCTGGAAAGAACAGACTCAGGGAAAGCATGCCCATGTGAGATTACTCTGGAAGCATCAAAAGAAGCCCCCCTGCAAAATCCAGCCTTTATAATAAAAAACTGGGGAAGCCGGCTGGCTACACTAACAATTGATGGAAAAACGGTCGATCAGGGTAAAGATTTCAGGCAGGGAATAAGAAACGGAATTGAAGGCGAAGACCTGATACTTTGGTTAAGATTAGAGCGTGAGAAACCTGTGAAGATCTTATTAAAATAATCACTTTAATGCTTAACTTTCGGCAAACAACTAATTCTTCTTTCACCTCTACTTTCTTCTCTCCCCTTCACCGTTCCATTCTTCTTCCAGATTCAGGAGTTCTATTGTTCTAAAGTCCGTGGGGTGGCTTTCAGATTGCAGAGAAATAGTTCCCCTGGTCAGAATTTTATTTCCATGAGCGGGGAGCAACTTATCATAATGGGGACTGCGCGGATCTAATTGCGGCTTTTCATAATGCATTACTTCTTTCCCATTAACAAAATGACGTATGATTTCGCCGCCATGCACCTCAACCTCCAGTCTTACCCACTGGCTGCTCATATAAGTTTTAGATCCGGACCAGATGCAGTGATCTTCCACCAGCTTTCCATTCATTTCAACATTAGTACCAGGCGTACACAGGTTCCCTGTGGACCACTTTCCCTCTATGGTATCTCCCCACAGCTGCACTTCTATTGAAACCGGAAAATCCTGGTACAATTCCATCGATTCGGCAGTTTGTCCATGAATCATTACACCGTTGTTCATGAATTGTCCGGTCTTTCCACCTTTTATCTGCTCACCAACAAAACGGTATTCCACCCTCAGTTTATAGTGCGACCAGGAGCTTCTGTGAAAAATATGTCCCAGTTTTTGATTGAACTCATGATAATTATCGTATCTCACTTTCAGCAGGCCATCCTCAACCCGAAAGGTATTTTTATAATTATCATTGAGTTCATGCCCTTTGATTTTTATATCCCAATCGTTGAGGTCTCTACCGTTAAACAACTGTATCCACTCTTCATTCGAAGTGTTTTGTTGGGCGCAGCATAATACTACACAGCCAATAAGAAGGAGCATTAAAGCGCTTTTAAGTGTCGGTTTCATCTTGTCTTGATTATTGGTTCCAAGATGGGTAAAGTGCTTGTCTACCGTTAGGAACCATGCATTTTGTTACATACTTTGTTATTTTTTCTTCCGCTCCTGCATTCCCGGAACGGGAATTCCAGCATTTTTAATGTACCCAACCTCACCCATAATAAATTTATCAGGTCCAAGTTTCATATCAGAGTTCATCATTTCTTCGAAGCTTACTTCCTTGCCGGTGTAAGCAGAGATCCTTCCCATAATAGCCATCATGGTTGATATAGCCGTCTGTTCGGCTTCATTACGCGGGATGTTATTTCTGATGCAGGTGACCAGATCAATATGCTCCTGCTCATGGCCATGAATGTTTGCTTTTTCTATGGATTCGATCACATTGCCAGTCCTGTCGAGTATCTGTGGACTTTTCCAATCACCCGTGGTAGCAATTCCTTTTGTTCCATGAAAGATTTCGGTAACCTGGTTGTCCGTACCATTTATTTGCCGGCACATGCTGTGCAGGTGTCTTCCATCAGCCATGGTATAATCGACACTAAAATTATCGTACTGATCGCCGGTAGGTTTTCGTTGCCGGGAACCAAAACCAAGAGCCTTCGCCGGCGGTTCTCCAAAAAACCACAAAGCGATATCCAGGTTATGCACATGCTGTTCTACAATGTGATCTCCGGACAGCCAACACCAGTTTAGCCAATCGCGTATCATCCATTCCATTTCGCTCCACTCCGGCTGACGTACCCTGTGCCACAATTGAAACACATTAAAATAAATGTTGGCCGAGACAATCTGTCCGATGGCATTCTCATTTACCCTTTGCAGAAGTTTGGCAAAACTTTTATTGTGTCGTTTATGTGTACCGGCAACAATTTTCAATCCCATCGATTCTGCCATTTTTGCGGTAGCCATTACAGACCTTACCCCTACCGGATCAACGGCTACAGGTTTCTCAATAAACACGTGTTTCCGGGCTTTGACGGCGGCTTCAAATTGTTCGGGACGAAATTTCGGAGGCGTTGCCAGAATGACAATATCCACTCCGGAATCGATCACTTTTTCGAATGCATCGAAACCAACGAAACAATTTTCTTCCGGCACCTCTATTCCCTTTTGAACTTTAATGTTCTCGCGACAAGCATCTACCCGATCCTGAAATACGTCTCCAAGAGCGGTAATGGTAAGATTTGTTCCCGCACTCAAAAAATTCATAGCTGCACCGGTTCCTCTTCCCCCACAACCTATTACCCCGGCCTTTAATTCATCGCCATCGGGGGCAGTATCTAAGAAAGGAGGCAGATTCAGATTCCTTTTTCGATAGTCATATACTGATTGATCTGTCTTCTCAGCTGTGCACGACGAAAGCATCCCGGAGCACATTGCTCCGGATATTCCTACGGCAGCAGCTCCAGATAAAAAATCGCGTCTTGAAAAATGATTATTACTCATATCTCTAATAAATTATATTTCTTTAATCCATATATTCCTGAATTGCACCAAACTGGAAGCACGACGCAACTTGCCGCTTTCCTTATCCATTCCTCCATGATGTTGAAATCCTATTCTCCCTTTGATATCCATACCGGGATACAGAGCATTATCTATAACTACAATACCATTGTTTATCACCGTAATACGGTTCCCCTTCACAGTAACATCAAAGGCATTCCACTGCCCAAGTGGTTTATCGGCATTTTCTTTTGGCACAGCTCCAGCCCTGATTTCCGCGGAATAATCTTTATTTTTCCTTACGGTCCAAAGTTCCCCGGACCCTACTGGCCAGCACCAAAGGTTGGTTTGCCCGACTCCCTTCAAAAGGATGCCTGAATCGGCATTGCGGAGCATCTGAATAATCGGCTTACCGCTTTCATCACTTAATACATCTCCATTGGACAGAATGGTAGGTACCGGATAAGGCAGCGGGCCATAACCGGTGAAACGCCATTCTACATGTAATTCAAAATCTTCATAGGTTTCTTCGGACCATAAATCCTTATTTCCGGGAGCTTCCGAACCGGCATCATAATCAATAACGCCGCCTAACACCGTCCAGTGGCCATTATCGCCTTTCGGGACTTGCCAACCCGTCAGATCATTACCATTGAACAATGAACGATATCCCATTCTTTCAAAATAGTTTCCTTCCTGTGCCCTTGTACTTTCCACGAAAAGCAGGGTGATAAATGCAGTGATTAAAATGTACTTCATATTCTTCATCATTAAAATTTGTTAGTATTATTCTACCTGTTGGATAATAATAATTGCTGAATTGTGTTTTTGAGCTTGTACCGATATAAACCGAATTGTCATCGATAGCAGTGGTAATATCTTCTTCATTTGCACGTATAATTATGGTAAATCAGAATTGAATCAGGTAACTTATTGCTCCCATAACAGGCTGAATATAAAACATTTTATCTTTAAATTCGCCTTTCGTGGCTCCTATTTCTTTGCTGTCTGCATCGAGAACCACAATCGTCCGGGGTTCCTTCCCGAGTGCCAGGGCAAATTTGTCGGCACCATACGGGATAACTTCCCGGGAGCCATCTTCTTTTTTCTTAATAATCAACTGACCGTCTGTGGCTCCAAGCGGGGTTTCCATC
>JBFEWU010000483.1:0-3218 GCA_041546215.1 Draconibacterium sp.
CCCGGAAAGCATCAGTATAATTGGAAGTAACTCAATTCACACGGCAGGCGATTTATACATAGTGAATGTAAACGCCATCTCAAAATCGTCGAACAAAAGCAAAAAACGATTGCTCGACATTGAATTCTCGCTTTTGGTCTTACTACTAAGCCCGGTCGTAATTTGGTGCTACAAAAACAAGGGTAAATTAATTTCAAATACATTCAGAGTACTTTCCGGGAAAAAATCGTGGATTGGATATGAAAGGGTGAGAGACACCTTTGAATCGCTTCCCCCACTGAAAGACGGGGTATTGTATCCGGGAGATATTTTTGCTGATTTAGATTTAGATAAAGAGAAAATTGCGCAACTGAATATGCTTTATGCAAAAAACTACAGCGCCTTGACCGATGCTGAAATTTTATTAAAAGGCTGGAAAAAACTGGATAGATGAATATGGAGCTTAGATACGGAAAAATAAGGCTTAGGGCTCTGGAACCAAGCGACATTGATTTGCTTTACAACTGGGAAAACAATACTGAAATTTGGGAATTGAGCAATACCAAAACTCCGTTCTCGAAACATATTCTGGCGCAATACCTTGCGGAATCGGCCAGGGATATATACGAAACCAGGCAGCTGCGCCTTATTATTCAAAATGAGAAACAGGAAGCAGTTGGAGCCATTGACATTTTCGATTTTGAGCCTTATCACCAGCGTGCCGGTGTTGGCATTTTAATCCACAATAAAAGTGACAGAAATAAAGGATATGCCAGCGATGCATTAACAGCCCTCTCTGATTATGCTTTGGAAGTGCTGGGCTTAAAACAACTTTATGCCAGCATAACTTCCGAAAACGAAAGTAGTATTCATCTTTTCGAAAAAGCGGGATTTGAAAAAAGCGGGGTGAAAAAAAATTGGATTAAAACAATTTCGGGCTGGAAAGATGAAGTTCTTTATCAGAAATTTCTGTGCTAACTAAATCCCTGCCCCCCATTGTCCATGCGACAACGTTCGCAATACTCCGGAATTCCTTGTAAAAAATGATAGGAATTATTGGGATAATCTATTTCACAGGCAAAGTGTTGCAACCCGTTTGATACCACCACACGTTCAACACGTAAAGCCATATTGTAACGAACAACCTGGTCGAAGGCATCCTGCGAAATCTTTACTCCCGGGGCTTTGAATTCAGCAATTAATAGTGGTTGTCCGTTTTTCAGATAAATCAGCAAATCAAAGCGGCGTTGTTTCCCGTTCACCATAATTTGTTTTTCAACCGCCATAAGCGCTTCGGGATATTTCTTTTCACGAACCAGGTATTGGATAAAATTTTGACGCACCCACTCTTCGGGCGTCAAAACCACAAATTTCTTCCTGATGGAGTCGAAAATCATGTGTTTCCCTTTTTCCATTTTTGTTCTGAAAGTATATTCCGGTAGATTTAGTTTCACCATAATCTTGCTATAACTTATCAACTCATCTTGGCTGACCGCATGGAAAAATGTACATTTGTTGCAACCTTAAACCAAAGTGATTCGGTGGTGTTCAAAGGTAAAATTTTTTCAGAACATGAAGACAAAAAAAGATATTGTGCAAAATTGGCTTCCACGCTATACGGGGAAGAAACTGGAAGATTTTGGAAAGTACATTCTGCTAACCAACTTTCATGATTATGTGGAAAAATTTGCCCGGAAATTCGAAGTACCAATCGATGGTGCTGATAGAAATATGCCAAGTGCCACCGCCGAAGGAATTACCATAATCAACTTTGGGATGGGCAGCCCCAATGCAGCGACAATTATGGATCTCTTAGGTGCCATACGCCCCAATGGCGTACTTTTTTTGGGGAAATGTGGTGGACTTAAACACAAAAATAAACTTGGCGATTTAATTCTTCCCATTGCAGCCATTCGTAACGATGGTACATCCGACGATTATCTGCCACCGGAGGTCCCCGCATTACCGGCATTTAACTTGCAGCGTGCTGTTTCGCATATTTTACGCAATTCGGGGCAGGATTACTGGACAGGGGTGGTTTTTACCACCAACCGGCGCGTTTGGGAATATGACGAGCGCTTTAAAAAGTATCTCAAAAAAACACGGGCCATGGCCATTGATATGGAAACCGCCACATTGTTCACTGTCGGCTTTGCCAATCAGATTCCAACCGGGGCTTTACTACTGGTTTCAGATCAGCCTATGATTTCAACAGGCGTAAAAACCGAAGCCAGCGATAAAAAAGTTACCTCAGACTATGTTGACTTGCATATTCAGGCAGGAATTGACGCCTTGCTGGAAATCAAACATAACGGACTATCAGTAAAACACTTAAGATTCTAAAATGGAATTTGAAGATCTATTACAAAACCTTAAAAAGCAGGTTTACCACCCCATTTATTTATTGCAAGGCGAAGAACCGTATTTTATCGACGAGCTTTCAAATTATATGGAACAAAATGTGCTCACCGATGCCGAAAAAGGATTCAACCAAACTATTTTTTACGGGAAAGATTCCGATGCATTAAACATTGCCGAAAGTTCGATGCGTTTCCCCATGATGGCAAGTAAACAGGTGATAATTGTAAAAGAAGCACAAAGTCTGGCTAAAATAGACACCTTGACTTCCTATGCCGAAAAACCACTGGAATCGACCATCCTGGTACTTGCCTATAAGTACAAAAACCTCGATTCGAGAACCAAACTGGTAAAAGCCATAAAGAAAAATGGGATCGTTTACACATCTAAAAAATTGTATGAAAACAAAATACCGGGCTGGATTGATACATATTTGAAAAACCACAATTATACGATTACGCCGCAGGCTGCTTTACTTTTAACATCGTACCTGGGGACCGACCTTAGCAAAATTGTAAATGAGCTAAAAAAACTGGTGATCGCTGTAAAAGACACCAATAAAATTACACCCGAACACATTGAAAAAAACATTGGTTTGAGTAAAGATTTTAACGTGCTGGAGCTACAAAATGCACTGGGTGAAAAAAACGTGCTAAAAGCCAATAAAATAATTCAATATTTTGGAGCAAATCCAACTTTAAATCCCATTCAAAAAACCATTGCCGGTCTTTATTTCTACTTTTCAAAATTGTTTACCTATCATTTCCTAAAAGATAAATCGGAGCGAAATGTGGCAGCTGAACTGCGTGTTCACCCGTTTTTTGTTCGTGAATATGTGGCAGCAGCAAAAAAATACTCTCCCACAAAACTTTATGAAATTA
>JBFEWU010000351.1:0-4946 GCA_041546215.1 Draconibacterium sp.
ATCTTCACTTAAAGCCATTGCCGCCTGCATAGTATTTGCATGACCATACAATACGGGTGTTCCATTACCTGCTGTAATGGTCACTTCACCATCATAGCTTCCATAGCAAGAAGCATTATCTGTTACTGATCCGGAGATGGTAAACATACCCTCTTCAGTAATAACAGCTGTTAATACGTTAGACATACACCCAAACACATCAATTGCCTGGATATAATATGTTCCGGCTTCAAGATCTGTGGCCTCAAAACCTTCTTCATCATCCATCATTGTTCCTGATCCGGTAATATCATCCATTGAGGTTGAATAGTAAACTTCAACACCTCTGTCCTCATCAACTTGTTGTGCCCAGGTTACAATATCAATATAAATAGCACCGTCACCTGCACCGTAACATAGGATATCGTCGACCTGATCAATTTCTATCACATTTTCGTCCAATGCAGCAACAGTAACAACTTGCTGAACAACATAATCCGGACATGTTTCGTCCCTTACGTACACTGTGTATGTACCTGCGTAAACAGCAAATATACTATTGTAGTACCACGTTTCGTTGTCAAGAGAGTATTGAGTTGTGCCAACACCATCAATCGCGTATACATTAATAGCACCATCATTGCCACCAGGACAAGTAGGTGAAACCACATCAATATCATCGATTACTACCTGTGCAGGATCTACCAACACTATTTCAGGGTAAGCCAATTCACAAGATGAAGCATCAGCATCTCTTACTACAACATTATATGTTCCGGTTGGTACAGTCCATGAAGAAGCACTTCCCCAGGTTGAACCACCATCATTCGAGAATTCATAGTTTCCTGAACCGCCAGATAGGCTTTGAACAGTAATAACAGAGTTGTCACCATAACATACTCCGGTATCAATGGCCACAGTATAGTCTATCTCACCAGGAGACTGCACTGATATAACGTTTCCGGTTACATTTGGATTTTCGTATGCAACAGAATCACATACATCGTTAACGTTATCAACAAATACACTGTAATATCCGGCAACCAGGCCAGAAAGAGCTACAGTATCGTCTACCGCAGCTACCCATGTGCCATCACCAAGACTTGCTGAGAATGAAGCTCCAACAGGACCTGTAAATGAATGTACATAAATAACGCCTGTAGCGCCATCAGCACAGGTAACGTCATCGATAGAAATATCAAAAGTAATTTCTGCAGGATCAGTCAATACAACTGTACTGTCTGAAACAACAGAGCACATATTACTATCAACTGCAGTAGCAGTATAGGAACCGGCAGGCACGACAAACATAGCAGTATCATCTACTGTAGTCATTGTCTGACCACCCACGGTAACTTCATATTCACCACCGTAACCACCAGATACCACAACAGTTACTGAACCATCTCCGCCAATACAGGCAGGATCAGAACCATAGACAGTATCAACTACCAACATAGGTGGCATTGCATTTACAACGGCTGAATCCCAGGCAGCAATACTGCTTAGATCAACACATCCTTTTACATCCTGAACAGCAACATAATATTTGCCCTCTCCGGCAATAATCTGCGCAGAACCAACACTATTATCTACATATTCCATTGGTCCAGTCCAATCGGCTTCCGGAACAAAGTAATAAGTATAAGGACCGTGATTACCGGTAAATTTAATGGTAACTTCCCCGTCATCTCCATAACACTGCGGATGTTCAACCTCAGGTTCTTGAATAACTACCGGGGTGATTAAATCTACATCTGTGTAATAAAGCTCGTTAGACAAGCACGTATCATTTACACGTACCACAACACTAAACGGAACTCCTTCTTTTACAGCAACTGTAGAATCACTGGTAAAACCGCCCCAACCACTGGGGTCATCATCCAAATTAAATGCATATTCTGCATTTGTGTAACCCACAACCTGATAAGTGATATATGCGCTATCGCACACATCAGCAGGATCGGTAACCAACTCAACACTACTTCCGGTAAGTGGAGCAACGTTGCACTGAGCTGATAACTCAGTCACACTACCCAACAAACAGAAAAGTAACGCTAAGCCAAAAAGCTTAGTAAACATTTTTCTCATAGCATTTCTTTTAAATTGAACTTAATTGATTGATTGATTTTAATTTATTTAATTCTTTAATCATTTATCCTTGTTTATTCAGCATTTCAGAATACTACTAAACTTTACAAACGTATAAAAATTTGCAGCAATGTACAAAATATATGCTGCATAAAATACATTCTTTTGCGTAATGTTTTCAACAGAACCATGTGAAAACCTAATCTTACTTTTTAATAACTTTGATTATTTTGGGTTTGAACACTTTCAGGGCTCTGTATTTTTATCAATTATAATGCAATTTTAAACTTATTTTTTAAATATCGTACAATAATCACCGTATTTTTTCGCTTATTTATTCTGAATATTTACTTATGAATGCAGATAAAGCCAGGGGTGATTGCTTATATTTGAATAATAATTAAGCCATTATGATTATGAAGAAGGATGCATTTATTGCAAAAAAGCCACATCGTTTTTACCATCAATTTTTAAAATTGATTTTCATGTTCATCCTTTTAATTGCGCTTCTTTTTGCCTCCTCGTGCAAGTCGTGCAAATGCCCTGCTTATAGCGGGAATTTTCAAAATACAGAACAAAAAAAGGCCTGATACTCCCTTTCCCTCACCATTTACAGCTATTTCACCGCAAATACTACCCCTTCAAAACAGCCTCATTTTTTTAATTTTCAAATATTTACGCATTTTTAAAGGGTCTGAGAATTCAATATTTATGCACCTTTCGTACAATTTGTCGAAAAAATGAAAATATGACAAGCTAAACACCTTAACTAAATATTAAGGTTCGTGCAATTTTAAAATAGGTTCTTGACTCCATCAGGAAAATGTATTTACTTTGTGGGGCTTTAAAAAATCAGACAATTAAAACCTGATTATTAAACGTTTAAAATAAATTTAATTAAAATAAATTAAAACTTTCTCAACTATGATTAAAATAGGGATTAACGGATTCGGTAGAATCGGACGTTTTGTTTTCCGTCAGGCAGTAGCCAAAGGAACTGTACAGGTTGTAGCTATCAACGATCTTATCGATGTGGACTACATGGCTTACATGTTAAAATACGACTCAACTCACGGTCGCTTCGACGGTACAGTTGAAGTGAAAGACGGTGCATTGATTGTTAACGGCAACACAGTTCGCGTAACTGCAGAGCGTAACCCCGCAGACATTAACTGGGGTGCTGTTGGTGCTGAGTACGTTGTTGAATCAACCGGACTTTTCTTAACAAAAGAATCAGCGCAGGGTCATATCGATGCCGGTGCGAAAAAAGTGGTAATGTCTGCTCCTTCAAAAGACGATACTCCAATGTTCGTTATGGGTGTAAACAACAAAGAATACAAAGGTGAAGATTTCGTATCTAACGCTTCTTGTACTACGAACTGCCTGGCTCCGATTGCTAAAGTATTAAACGACAAATATGGGATTGTTGACGGCCTAATGACAACTGTTCACGCTACTACTGCAACTCAAAAAACTGTTGACGGTCCTTCAGCAAAAGACTGGAGAGGTGGTCGTGGAGCCGGTCAGAACATTATTCCTTCTTCTACTGGTGCTGCAAAGGCTGTTGGTAAAGTAATTCCTGAGTTGAACGGTAAACTAACAGGTATGGCTTTCCGTGTTCCGACTCCTGACGTATCAGTGGTTGACCTTACGGTAAACCTTGCAAAAGGTGCTTCGTACGAAGAAATTTGTGCGGCAATGAAAGAAGCTTCTGAAGGCGAATTGAAAGGAATTTTAGGTTACACTGAAGACCAGGTTGTTTCTAACGACTTCATCGGTGAAACTCAAACTTCTGTATTTGATGCAAAAGCCGGTATTGCTTTAACTGACACCTTCGTAAAAGTTGTATCATGGTACGATAACGAAATGGGTTATTCAGCAAAAGTTTGCGAATTAATCGAGTACATGGATTCAGTAAAATAATATATTTTATATACAGCGAAAAGGGATGTTTGTCAGCCGACGGATATCCCTCTTTTTTTTGGTCTTCACATTCACAAATCTATGACCTCAGTCTGAAAAAAACCGGATCGCGGGATAAAGAGATTTTACTCGTACCGAAGCGCTTCAATCGGATCTAGTTTTGAAGCTTTTTGTGCCGGATAATACCCGGAAATTATTCCAACCAGGAAACAGAGCACGACACCAAGAATTATCCAGGCCCAGGGTATAATAAAGCTTGAACCAATCAGCATCGAAACCATATTCCCGATAATAATCCCAAAAATAATTCCTACAATTCCGCCTATCTGACCCACCACAATGGCCTCAACCAGGAATTGTTGTTTTACGGTGATACTTTTAGCACCAATGGCCTTTCGAATGCCAATTTCTCTTGTTCGCTCAGTAACCGTAACCAACATAATATTCATCAGACCAATTGCAGCGCCAAACAAAGTAATTAGCCCAATAATTGTTGCAACCAAGGTTATGTTTTTAATGTTCTCCAGGAGAATATTTGCCAGGTTATCACTTTTTTGAATATTAAAATCGGTTTCATCCAGGGGATCCAAATCGCGTACCACCCGAAATGTGGCTTCAGCTTGCCCGGTGGCTGCCTCCATCATTCTCGGCTCATCCACCTTAATTTGAATGTCGAAATTCATATTTGGCCGCGAAAAATAGGTACGTGAATTTGAATAGGGAATAAAACAAACCATATCACTATTCATTCCAAAGCCACTTCCCTTCGATGCCAGTACTCCAACTACCTTGTATTTTCCACTACCAATACTTACCACCTTTCCAAGTGGATTTTCACCTCCTTTAAAAAGACGCTTTGCCAATTCGCTCCCCAGAAGTACAACACTTCTCCCCGACTCAATATCGTGGGGGCTGAAACTGCGTCCCTGACCAACTTCGTAACCCGAAGTCGA
>JBFEWU010000549.1:0-2342 GCA_041546215.1 Draconibacterium sp.
CTCAGCGCCTTTGCGCCTTAGCGGTAAAAAATTGGGAGATTTATAAATCCTTCACCAGTTCCTTTGTGGAAAGCAAACCGCAGGCTGCATAAATATCTTCGCCACGCGAGGCGCGAACGGTGGTTAGCAATCCTTTATTATTCAGCTTTTCCTTAAAACGCTGAATTACGGTTTCATCGGGACTTTTTAAGGGCGTACCCGGAACGGCATGAAAACGGATGAGATTGATCCGGCATTTTAATCCGTCCAACAAACGCACAAGCTCATTTACATGTGCCGTGGTATCGTTTAAGCCTTCAAATAAAATGTATTCGAACGACACCCTGCGTTGATTTCCAAAATCCCAGCTTTTGATTTCCGCCACCACCTCTTCAAGCGGGTAAGCCACCTGTATGGGCATTATTTTTTGGCGCTCTTCGTGAAAGGGCGTGTGTAAACTCACCGCCAAATGTGCTTCACTTGCTTCAAGAAAGGTAAGCATGGCCGGAATAATCCCTATGGTGGAAACAGTGATCCGGCGCGGGCTCATGGCAAATCCCCATTCCGAAGTTAAGATCTCCAGGCTTTTTAACACTTCATCCAGGTTATCAAAAGGTTCGCCCATTCCCATGTAAACAATATTGCTTATCTCTTCATGCTCGTCGATACTTTTAATCTGGTTAATGATTTCTCCCGCCGTAAGATGCCCCTGGAATCCTTGTTTTGCCGTAAAACAAAAGAGGCAACCCATTTTGCATCCCACCTGTGAGCTTACACAAACGGTTTTCCGGTCACGATCGGGAATCATTGCCGTTTCAATAAACTTATGCTCCATGGTGGGGAAAAGATACTTTTTGGTTCCATCAACGCTTGCCTGTACTTTGGTATAAGCCGTTAACCCAAATTCGAATTTCCCGTTCAACACCTGGCGTGCTTTTTTCGAGAGGTTGGTCATTTCATCTATGGACGAGATATGCTTTTTGTACAACCAGTCGGTAATTTGTTTTGCGGTAAATTTGGGCAATCCCAACTCCAGCACTACCTCCTGCAACTCTGCCAATGTTTTCCCGAAAAGCTTCTCCTTCATCATCATAAATTTTGGCAAAGATAAGGATTCTTGCTTAGTTGATAGATATCCACAGTTCGAAAGCCATTGACCAGTAAGCAGTGATCAAACAGGATATCTGGATTTTCGGATTTTCAGATTGCTGGATGTCGGAATGTCAGAATTTATTGTCGAAGCCTTTAATTTTGGAGGACAAAGAGCAAAGAACAAAGACGCTAAGAATTTTTACCGCAGAGGCGCAAAGACGCAAAGATTATTCAGAATAGTTCTAACACAAAGGGATCCAGAGAAGCACGGAGTTTCATTAAGGATTTCCTTGTTAACACTGATCTTTTTATTTCTCTTTGTGGAGCTTTGTGCTTCTTGGTGTAACTCTGTGCAATAATTCTTTAATGAATTTTCTCGCGAAGGCGCTAAGAATTTTTACCGCAGAGGCGCAAAGACGCAGAGATTTATCTCGCAAAGGCGCAAAGATTATTTATCTCTTCTCCGATCTTCGGACTTCGTTCTTCCTTTGAGCATTCAGCTTTCAGCTTTGAGCTTCTTCCTCCATTCCTCCCCTCTAATACTCTGACATTCTAATCTTCCAATGCCCTTTTTCTCTTCCGCCTGCAAATCCATGTTTTTTTCAATGATTAGTTGATGGTATTATGATCAATATAATTGTTTTTTAGAAAAAATTGTATATGCAGAAAAATAAAATTAAATTGAGCTCGATTTAACGAATATTTAACAAACATAATTCAGGGTAAGTAAGTATGTTATGGCAAAAGTTCAAGAAGTAAACTGTGATGATTGTGCACTAAAGGAGGGGAATTGTTGTAAAGGGTGCTTTCGCGGGAAAAAGGAAAATATTTTTAATCACCTGACTGATAAGGAACTGGGTTTTTTAATAAAAAATAAAAAACAGATACAATTTGATCCGAAAGAAGTTATTGTTGCCCAGAATGAATCCAGTAATTTTGGACTGTGCTTCAAGGAAGGAATGGCAAAAGTAAGTGTTAAAACAGAAAAAAATAAGAATTTAATTGTTCAACTCATCACCAGGCGGGAGTTCATTTGCGATGGTTCCATGATGGGGGAAACCAGTAGTCCGTTTTCGATTATAGCATTAACTCCGGTTACCTGTTGCGTGATTGATCCGGAGGCATTAACTAAATTATTCACTACAAACAAAAAGTTCGCGAATCAGCTCATCGCAAATAAGGCGGTTCAGCAGGAGTATTATCTAAAACGAATTTCCAACGTTACCCGAAAATATGCACCGGGAAGAATTGCAGACACATTACTGTATTTA
>JBFEWU010000120.1:0-12074 GCA_041546215.1 Draconibacterium sp.
TCGGAAACAGCAGTCTTCGGTTTCCGGCTGTGCCAATCAGTACCGGGGCCTTCATCCTTTCGGGCGTACTTACACTTCGTAAAACCGTACATTATTATATTTTAAGCCTGCTAACTTTCACAATCGTTTTCCTTGTTATCGGAGTAATGGGCTATAGCTGGTACGTCATGAAAATTGCCACACTTTTTCTTACGTTGGGGATTTTCGCGGGTATAGCTGTAGGAAAAACGGCAAATGAAATAACAAAATCATTTATTGAAGGAGCGAAGGATATTCTTTCGGCAGCATTGGTTGTTGGTTTGGCTGGCGGAATTATCGTAATCCTCGAAGACGGTAAAATTATTGATACGATCCTTCATGGTGTTTCCCGATCCATGCAGGATCTGGGGAAAGTGGGTTCGGTCAGCATTATGTATCTCATTCAAACATTTCTGAATATATTTATCCCAAGCGGCTCAGGAAAAGCCGCTTTAACCATGCCCATGATGTCTCAGTTTTCTGACCTCATCGGGATCTCTCGACAGGCAACCGTAATTGCTTTCCAGCTGGGCGATGGTTTTACCAACATGATTACTCCAACCTCGGGTGTGTTGATCGGCGTTCTTGGAATTGCCAGGATTCCCTACGAAAAATGGTTTAAATGGGTAGCACCCTTTATTGTAATTTTAACGATCCTCGGATTTCTTCTTTTACTACCAACCGTTTTGATGGAGCTTAATGGATTTTAACCGATCACAGCCTGGCTGTCGACACCCACATATCCCATAAAATCAAATTGTGATAGCTTATACAACTCACAATTGAAGTGTTGCCGAACGTTTATGGTTGATATCCAAACGCTTTGTTTTAAATCAGTTTTGGGAAGAACGAATCACATGGAAACGGAAATAACTTTCCGGATACAAAAAAGCCTGACTGTAGAACAATCAGGCTTTTTAATTTTTTATGTCGACCGGTTTATTCGTCGATAGAAATTGCTTCAACGGGGCAAACCTCTACGCATGAACCACAGTCGGTGCAAAGCTCTGCATCAATGGTGTAGATATCACCCTCTGCGATCGCGTCAACCGGGCACTCGTCAATACAAGTTCCGCATGCAATACATTCATCTGAAATTTTGTATGCCATAACAATTATTTTAATAGTTTAACATTAACGTTTCCGCAAAAGTACAAAGATTGATAAAAAATCAAAATCCTTATTAAAATAAATTCTGATGTTTTATGAATCTTTATCGTACAGCGCTGATTTTATGCAGCTTACATACTTTCAGTCAATTAATATTCAATTAATCTACTTTTTGTTAATTTTGTCATTCAATTTATTACAGAATGGAAACAGCCAATGTTACATATGCCCTTTTGCTCACCATTTTTGCAGGTCTATCAACCGGCATTGGAAGTGCCATTGCATTTGTCGCCAAACGCACTAACACAAAGTTACTTACTCTCTCCCTTGGATTTTCTGCAGGCGTAATGATATATATATCTTTTGTTGAAATTTTTCAGGAAGCGAAAAAAAGTTTAGTTCATCATTTCGATGAATTTCACGGGACTCTATATACCGTAATCGCATTTTTTGGTGGAATGTTGTTTATTGCACTCATCGATAAATTTATTCCAGGCTTTGAAAATCCGCATGAGATAAGAGGCATCGAAGCCATGGAAAATAAAAAGGAAGCCTATCGTTTTAACAAGCTTTACCGAATGGGCTTAATGACTGCTGTGGCAGTTGGTATTCACAATTTTCCCGAAGGAGTGGCGACATTTATGTCGGCAATTAACGATCCTGCTCTGGGTATTGCTATTGCAGTTGCCATTGCCATCCACAATATTCCGGAAGGAATAGCAATTTCGGTACCCATTTATTACGCTACCGGTAGCCGCAAAAAAGCTTTTTTCTATTCTTTCCTCTCCGGAGTTTCTGAGCCTGTGGGTGCAATAATTGCCTATGTTCTTCTAATGCCATTTTTGAATGCGGGGAACAGCGAAGTAATATTTGGTACAATCATGGCTGCAGTGGCTGGGATAATGGTATTTATTTCCCTGGATGAACTGCTACCTTCGGCTGAAGAATACGGTGAACATCATGTGGCAATTTATGGCCTGACGGGCGGAATGGTGGTTATGGCCTTAAGTTTACTTTTTCTGATCTAACAACTCCATTTGCGCATTCAAGTCTGCTTTTTCATAAAATCTTTCGTGTGCAAAATTCAAGTATTTCAGAATCTTAAATGCATTAAACTTTTGAAAAAAACGGGTTTGAAAAGCTGCCAGGGATGAGCAGTTTTTATTTAAATCATCCATTTCATCCCAAAAGTTATCGCACTGAACAAATTCTGAAATTGATTTCGGCAGCTTATTTAAAACTTCTCTAAACCGGTTTTCGTCTATCTTATAAAGATCATCTTTGATGTGAAAAAACCTTTTTAAGTCTGAGAATGAGCGAAAATTATAGGTTTTGGTGAGATCCTCCTCCCCTTTCATCCATTTATGCAGAATTGGCCCTGTTCCAAAAGGTACCCGGTCCGATAATCGAGCCGATGGATAAACTTTGGATGTGGTAATTTCTCCAACGGTCCCGATTTGCACAAGGTTTTGCAGAAAATAAAAATCTTCTCCGGCTTGTCTGCGATTCATCCCCCCCCGTTTGACATAAGCCAAGGCCCTGACTGCAAACGCCGATCCAATGGTAAACATAGAATAGGGATAGCCTGCAAAATTCAATGCATGTTTGTAGTAATTCAGGTACATCTCGTAAAGCAGAATACCCTCCTTTTGCTTTTCCCCAAGGTCCTTTCTCTGGTGTTCAAAAGCAAGTGTTGCCCCAATATGTTTCAGGTTATTTCTAAAATGCTTTTCAATTTCTACCAGGTAATTTATCTGAACCAGCGTATCGGCATCCAAGGAAACGACTATTCCATGCGGCTTGCCTATTAAATTGAATCTTCGAACCGCTTCATCCATTCCTCGTTTACGTGCCAAACCAGCACCAGCCCACTTTTTTGGTAAATTTACCGGACCAACGGCAAAAAAATCAATTCCCGTATTCCTGTTTGTATCAATCCAGGAATCGAGTTCAGTTCTTGTATTTTGATTGTAGCTTTTAATGGCTTCCGAATCAATTTCAGAATGATTAATTAAAACAATCACCTCCACTTTCGAAACCGGCAGATCACACGCTTTTAACGATTCCAATGTTTGCAAGATAGCAGGTTCACGATAGCACGGAATCACCACTATTATTTCGGTTGCTGCATCCGGAACAGACGAAATAAATGCATTGTTATTATTTTTTATCAGGTATTTATCTGCAAACATCTTCACAAAGCTACAATTTGTTGCAAAAAAAATCCGGGCATTACCCGGATTCTTTCTAAGTGTCGTATCACGCCTGCTCTGCCACTCCAAGCTTCAGACCTGACACGACACTACTAAAGAAATTTCTTATTCCGTTTTTGAAGAAGCGTAACGCTCATTAATCGTTTCCAATACTTTGGCAGTGATGTTATGTGCTTCGTCACCTATTAATACATTCGAACCGTTAAGAATATAATCGTAACCTGCTTGTTCATTATATTCCTTAAGGTATTCCATTATGTTGTCTAAAATCTTTTGGTTATTTTCCTGCTGTATTTCAGCCAGTTTATTCGACAATTCCTGATCGAGTTTTACAATCTCCTGCTCTTTCCCAACCAATCGGTCACGTTCCTGTACAGCACGTTGTTCGGTAAGAAAACCACCACGTTGTAGCTTTTCCTGAAAGGCAGCAGCCTCTTTTTCAAATGTCTGCCGTTTTGCACCATACTCAGTGGTATAAGCTTCTTGCTTTTTTGTAAATTCTTCGTGTAGATCCTGCGACAGATCGTAGTTTAAGATTACCGAGTCGGCTTTTATATAAGCAATTTTAAGATCACCGGTGCTGCCTACACGTTCAATTTTTCCGGCATGCCCGCTATCACCGTCACCGGTAAATTGCAATACATATAAAACGGCTACGGCTATAAAAAGCACTACACTAACAACTAACGACGTTCCTTTCATCTCTTTCAATTTTTAATTTCAATGCTCCTGTTGTCTTTCTGAAAATTCAAGGGTAAAATAAAATACCTAAAACACTTAAATTTCATACTTGAGTCATCTCTAAAATTTATCTTTCAATCTAAATTCCGACAAAGATAATTTTTTAGTTGATACGCGATATGCCATTTAAAAACTTTTTTTATCCAATTAATAATCAATTACTTCCGAAAAAACATGCGTTAAATCATGCTTGTCGGCTGATAAACATCATTGAATTGAACTTGCCCGAGGTATTATTTTTACACTGCATTTAAAAGTTTTCACATAAAAAATAAAATGTTGAATAAATTGATCGCAAATATCTTGCCCTACATGCCCAAAAAACTGGTTTGGGTTTTTTCAAAGAGATACATTGCCGGAGAGACCATGGAAGAAGGTCTGCTGGCATCAAAATTACTAAATGAAAAGAACATTGAAGTAACTGTTGATATTTTAGGTGAATTTATCAGTACGATTGATGAAGCAGAAAAAAACCGTGATGAATATCTGGAAGTCATTGAACGTTTTACGGCTGATAAAGTTAAGGGTAATTTTTCGGTAAAACCTACCATGTTTGGTTTACTTATCGATAAGGAAGTTTGCTACAACTACCTCCGGGAGATTGTTCAATTGGCTGCTAAAAAAGATTCTTTCATAAGAATCGATATGGAAGACTCGCAATGCGTGGACATGGAAATTGACATTTTCCGCCGTCTCAGAACCGAGTTTCCAAAACACGTTGGGCTGGTTCTTCAGTCTTATATGAGAAGAACAATGAGCGATCTGGAAGCACTAAACGATTTAAATTCCAATGCCCACCCAATTAGCTTCAGGCTATGCAAGGGGATTTATGTTGAACCGGAAAATTTAGCCTTTCAGGGATTTGAAGAGGTTCGTGCACATTTCCTTGCCAACTTAAAGTATATGTTCGTAAATAAAATGCATGCCGGCATAGCCACCCACGATAAATACCTGGTTGAAGAGTCAATTAAACTCATTAAGGAAATGAATATTCCGAAAAACATGTATGAGTTCCAAATGCTTTACGGGGTCACACCCGATCTACGACAAAGCGTTGTAGATGAAGGACATATAATGCGAGTCTATGTACCCTACGGCTCGCAATGGTTTGGATATTCCACCAGGAGATTAAAAGAAAATCCAAAAATGGCACAGCACATCATTAAGGCACTTTTTATAAGGGGTTAGACTTTTAGTATCAATATTTCCTCCATTGGTCGTTTGGGAACATGATGAACCTCATGTTCATCGCGCCAGTATTTGATGTCATTTGTTGCCGTTTCCAGCACTACTTTTTCGCTTGGTTTGCCAAGGGCAATTATCCATAATAATTCCATGTACCCGGGCAAGTTCAGTATTTTTGAAACTTTACTTTTATTCACCGAGCCTATCATACAGCCTCCAAAGCCGTCTTCGGTGGCTCCTAACAAAATGCTTTGCATGGCGATACCATCATCGCAATAATGATTTTCCGAAATCGTTTTATCCTTTAATACTGCAATGTAGGCAACCGGCCGTTCGCCTTCAGCAGGCCCCTTCCAATCGCTTAAATACCCGGCCCATCCTAAAAAAGGAAATATGCTGGCACAGGTTTCAGCACTCGTAACAACAGCATATTTTAATGGTTGTCCGTTTCTGGCACTTCCCGACAAACGGGCAAGGTCAATCCAACTGCAAATGAGCTCTACCGGGATTGCCACAGCAGAGTCAAATTTTCGGTAACTACGGTTTTTTAAAATTAAATCACGAATCATACCTCTTCTGATTTTGGTTTTAACCAAAGATATTGGAAAAATTAAAATGAACATCGTACACGGCAATTCCAATCTACATTTTGTTGTGACCTGGCACGGGCAAAATGAATTGCTGTTCGAAAACGCAAGATTCGAATGAAAGCTACAACGCTGAGGGATCAGCATTAAATAGAGCAGATACAAAAGGATATGAATCTTAACCGCAGAGTGTTCTCCATTAACCGGAAACTAAAAAAAGGATAAATGCTGAAGCTCAAAAGAATTGCTGACCAAACTTAACCACTGAAAAAATCGCTTCACATTATCCTTTTCTTTTAGAACGCTAATGGAATCACATGTATTGCATTTGTTTGCGCTAATAAATGTCAAACTTCATCTTGCATTAGAAATTCAGGTTGAATTCACTTCAAGACAGAGCATTTTATCTGGTGTTATTGTGCATTAAAAACCAGGACAAGGCCTGGAGTATCATCAGGATAAAAACACGAGTGTCAATCAAAAAAATAATGTAGCGCTTGAACAAACTCCCCATTTTATTTTTTAGCTTTGTAGAACAGAACAGAATACTAACTGTTCTGCCAATTAGCTTCAATTATGGGTACATTCAAATTTAGTGTCGACAAGAACTCAAATGTTTTGAAATTTCAACAGCTGGTTGAGGCCATTATGGATTCCATCAGTCAGAACCAGCTTAAACAAGGCGATATGCTTCCGTCGGTTAACCAAATAATGAAAGATTGTCAACTTTCCCGCGATACTGTTTTTAAAGCTTATGCCGAATTAAAAAAGCGTGGTGCTGTTGAATCGGTTCCCAACCGCGGTTATTTTGTAACGCGAAAAATTACCAAAGTATTATTATTTCTCGACACCTTTAAAGCCTATAAAGAAGTTTTGTATCATTCATTCTTAAATAACCTCCCCAAAAATATAAGTGTTGATTTGCACTTCCACCATTACAATACCGGTGTATTTGAGAAAATAATTACCGAAAGTGTTGGAAAATACAGCAAATACATTGTCATGAATTTCGACCATAACAAAGTTCCCAAAATAATTGACAAGATTCCACAGAAACAACTTTTGGTAATCGACTGGAATATTAACACAAATAAGAAGCAATCCGTTGTTTATCAGAATTTTGGAGAATCGGTTTTTAACTGCCTGGCCCGAAACCTGGAAATAATTAAGAAGTATAAGGAATTTACATTTTTCTACCCCTCTTTTACATACCATCCCAAAGACACCCAGGAATATTTTAAAAAGTTTTGCCTTGAAAATAACATAAAACACAAAATTATTTTCGATTATCATGAGATGAAACTAAAAAAGGAAGACCTGTATTTTTTAGTCAGCGACCGTACACTTGCCCGTTTTCTGGACGAATGTGCTAAGCTGGGTTTTGAACCGGGTAATGAAGTGGGTGTAATTTCTTACAACGAAACACCCATGAAGAAATATGTAAAAAGCGGAATTACCGTTATATCAACCGACTTTGAACTAATGGGACAAAAAGCAGCCGAGTTTGTAACTACGGGAAAACCCATACGTTTCGAGGTTCCCACACGTTTAAAATTACGCTCTTCCACGTAATATGTTTCATAACATATTAATACCTTGAGTAGATTTATAAATACAGTATAAATTTGCAAGCAGAACAGCACAGAACAGATTGACTCAATAAATACTACTTAAAAGACTCAATATCATGCACTTATTAGGATTCGACATAGGAAGTTCATCCGTAAAAGCCTCAATAATCAATGGCGAAAACGGCGATTTGGTCACTTCTTCGTTTTTCCCAAAACAAGAGATGAAGATTACTGCCCACAAAGCAGGCTGGGCAGAACAAGCCCCGGAACTGTGGTGGGAAAATCTGAAACTGGCACTGGCAGAGGTCATGAGCCAGGCAAAAATTGCACCCGACAGCATCGAATCCATTGGTATTTCGTATCAAATGCATGGTTTGGTTATGATCGATAAAAACCACGAAGTTATCCGGCCATCAATTATATGGTGCGACAGCCGCGCTGCAAGCTATGGCGAAGCAGCTTTTAAGGACATTGGTGCTCAGCGTTGTCTGACAAACCTTTTGAATTCGCCTGGTAATTTTACTGCATCGAAACTAAAATGGGTAAAGGAAAACGAACCTGAGTTATATGCCAGGATTTATAAAATAATGCTTCCGGGCGATTACATCGCCATGAAACTTACAGGGGAAACTCAAACCACCGTAAGCGGACTTTCGGAAGGTATTATGTGGAATTTCAAAGAAAATTCATTGGCCAATTTGCTTTTGGAAAACTATGGATTTTCACCTGAGATAATTCCTGAGATGGTTCCAACTTTTGAATCTTCAGGACAGATCTCGAAACAAACGGCGGCAGAGCTTGGACTTTCCACAAAAACAAAAGTGAGTTACCGTGCCGGCGATCAACCCAACAATGCCCTTTCGCTAAATGTTTTAAATCCGGGTGAAATTGCCACCACAGCAGGCACTTCAGGGGTTGTTTACGGCGTTAGCGATGAAATAAAATACGATCCACAATCAAGAGTAAATACATTTGCCCATGTGAATCATACTGCTGACGATCCTCGCCTTGGGGTGTTGCTTTGCATTAATGGTACAGGAATATTAAATGCCTGGATGAAACGAATGCTTGCCGAAAATCTTTCGTACGAAGAAATGAATACCCTCGCAGCCAAAGTGGCAATTGGCTCAGAAGGAGTAAAGATACTGCCATTTGGAAACGGCGCCGAACGTGTATTAAACAACAAGGATGTTGGCTCATTGGTCAAAGGAGTAAACTTCAATATTCATGACAAAGGTCATTTGCTCAGAGCCGCACAGGAAGGTATTGTGTTCTCGTTTAACTACGGAATGGAAATCATGAAAAACATTGGCATTAATGCTTCGGTTATTCGGGCGGGAAAAGCCAATATGTTCCTCTCTCCCATTTTCAGAGACACCCTGGCAGGAGTTTCGGGAGCCACAATTGAACTGTATAATACCGATGGTTCGGTTGGTGCTGCACGTGGTGCAGGAATTGGTTCGGGCTACTACAAATCCTACGGTGAAGCCTTTGCAAATTTGAAAAAACTGGAAGTCGTCGTGCCGGACGACGCAAAATCTGCGAAATACCAGGAAGCATACGAAGACTGGAAAACAGAACTTGAAAAGGCAATAAAATAATCAATAATAATTTATAAAAACAGCTTAAAATGGAAGTTTTAAAAGGACACAAAGAGTACTTTAAGGGTATAGATCAGATTAAGTACGAAGGTCAGGATTCACGAAATCCGTTGGCATTTAAATGGTATGACGCAAACCGTGTGGTTGCCGGAAAAACCATGAAAGAACATTTACGTTTTGCGGTGGCCTACTGGCATACCTTCTGCGGAACAGGTGAAGATCCATTTGGTCCGGGAACACAAATTTTTCCCTGGGTAGGTGCCAGCGATAAAATGGATGCGGCCAAGGAAAAAATGGATGCGGCCTTTGAGTTTATTACAAAATTAGGCGCTCCCTTTTACTGTTTCCACGACACAGACGTGGTTGGAGACGGAACAGTTTTTGAAATTGAGGAAAGGATGGCCAAAGCAGTTGAGCTATTGAAAGAAAGACAAGCGGCTTCGGGCGTTAAATTGCTGTGGGGAACAGCCAACGTTTTCTCCAATCCGCGATACATGAATGGTGCATCCACCAATCCTGATTTTAACGTTTTGACAAACGCTGCAGTTCAGGTGAAAAATGCAATGGATGCCACAATTGCCCTTGGCGGCACCGGCTATGTTTTTTGGGGTGGTCGCGAAGGATACATGAGCCTGCATAATACCGACACAAAACGGGAATTGGCACACATGGGAGAATTTTTGAGAACGGCCCGCGACTATGGCCGTAATGCCGGCTTTGAAGGGTCTTTCTTCATTGAACCAAAACCAATGGAACCCATGAAACACCAATATGATGTTGACGCGCAAACGGTAATTGGTTTCCTTAGAGAAAACGGATTGGAAAATGACTTCAAATTAAATATTGAGGTGAACCATGCCACTTTGGCCGGACATACTTTTGCCCACGACCTTAGAATGGCAGCCGATGCAGGCTTGTTGGGTTCCATTGACGCCAATAAAGGGGATTACCAGAACGGATGGGATACCGACGAATTTCCTACCAGCATTTATGAGATTACAGAGGCCATGCTGGAAATACTGCCAAATGGCGGATTTTCACAGGGTGGTATTAACTTCGATGCGAAAACACGTCGAAATTCAACCGACCTGGAAGATATCTTTATTGCCCACATTGGAGGTATGGATGTCTTTGCCCGCGCACTGGTTATTGCCGACAAAATTTTAAGCGACTCACAATACTGTGCCATGCGTGCTTCACGTTATGCGTCGTACGATGCCGGCAAAGGTGCTGAATTTGAAGCCGGTAAATTAACCCTGGAAAACCTTCGCGACATTGCTGCAGAAGTGGGTGAACCTGCACAAATCAGTGGCAAGCAGGAATTGGTTGAACAGTTAATAAACTGGTATATTTAAGCTTAAAAAGCTGATTTTGTGGTGCTAAAATGAGATTATTCCAGGCATCATAAGACCAAAATCATAAGTTATTGGCAGAGTCCCACTCATTGTGGGGCCCTGTCTTTTCCTAACCTAAGAGAAGATGAAATGAGCATGATCCGCCAGTTGGCGGACACAAGAGTAGAAGAATATTAACCGCAGAAGGCGCAAAGAATAATCTTAGCGCCCTGGCGGTGGAAAACGGGGCAGTTTCAAATCGCTGTAAAATCTTGTAAATAAAAACTTAACTAAATAAATTACTTATGAAAGAACGGAATACTTTGTTCATCGTGGGCATAACCATGGTAGCTACTCTGGGAGGACTGCTTTTTGGTTACGACACCGCTGTAATTTCGGGAGCCGACAAATCCATACAGGCCTTTTTGATTGAAGGATTAGGATTAAGTGCTTTGGCGCATGGTGCTACCATTTCCAGTGCTTTAATTGGCTGTATTATAGGGGGTAGCTTATCGGGAATTATTGCCTTGAAAATGGGGAGAAAAAATGCCTTATTGTTGGCTGCGGCACTTTTCTTTTTGTCAGCACTTGGCTCGGGAAATCCCGAATTTCTGTTTTTTGAAAAAGGGAAACCGTCAATGGAACTTTTATACATGTTTAATTTTTACCGTATAATTGGCGGAATTGGCGTTGGACTGGCATCGGCTGTATGCCCTATGTACATTGGAGAAATTGCTCCGGCCGACATTCGCGGTCGTTTGGTTTCGTTTAATCAATTTGCCATTATTTTTGGGATGCTGGTTGTTTACTTCGTAAACTGGGGAATTGCAAACGGTCAAACAATTGAATGGATCGACACGATTGGCTGGAGAAGAATGTTTACTTCTGAAGCCATTCCTGCAGGGCTTTTTGGTTTGCTACTTCTTTTTGTTCCCGAAACACCACGCTACCTAGCCCTAAAACACAACGACGAAAAGGCTTTACATATTCTTGAGAAAATTAATGGGAAAAAGCAGGCTCAGATCATATTTGCAGACATTAAAAATTCGCTTCAGCACTCCTCTTCAAAACTGTTTGCCTATGGTAAGATCGTTATTGTAATAGGAATACTGCTTTCAGTTTTTCAACAATTTGTAGGCATAAATGTTGCCCTTTATTACGCACCCCGTATATTCGAAAGTATGGGAGCCGAAAAAGACGCCTCAATGCTTCAAACGGTGGTAATGGGTCTGGTTAATGTCATTTTCACGGTTGTGGCCATTGTTACAGTTGATAAATGGGGACGCAAACCCTTACTCATGATTGGGTCTATTGGCATGGCGGTAGGAATGATTGCCATTGGAGCACTGGCATTTATGGAAATTATCGGTATCGGAACACTGATATTTATAATCATTTATACGGCCTCATTCATGATGTCGTGGGGACCCATTTGCTGGGTACTTATTTCCGAGTTATTTCCAAATAAAATACGGGGTAGAGCAATCGCCATTGCGGTTGCTGCACAATGGGCGGCCAACTATTTCATATCAGCCACCTATCCGGCCATGATGGAATTCAGCAGTGCCGGAACCTATTGGTTTTATGGTTTAATGAGTATTCTTTCTTTTTTCTTTGTCTGGAAAATGGTTCCGGAAACCAAAGGAAAAACCCTGGAGGAAATGGAAATGCTTTGGAAAAAATAATAATTGGTCCAAAGACCGAAGACCGAAGA
>JBFEWU010000419.1:0-3891 GCA_041546215.1 Draconibacterium sp.
ACAACAACGATAACAAAATTGAACACTGATCAGTGACCACTGAACACTCCTTCTTTGCTCTTTGTTCTATGTTCTTTGTTCTATGAGATTAATTGCAGGGTTTTAAACCAAAAACCAGATAATAAAGGGGGGGGATAATTATCAGGCTTATTTCTGACAGCTAAGGACCAGGGGAATGTGTTTTCCCCCAAAATCATCTTCTTTAAAATTGGCATACAGCTGGATATTTTTGAAACCGGCAGTCTCAAGCATTCGAACAAGTTTTTTACTCTTTAATGCCAGCAATGGAGTTTCGTTTGAAACCATTCGGTTTTCTGCTTTTATTTCCAGCTTGGTCTGAAAGCCAATTAAATCAGAATTTTCATGAAAATCATACCTGCGGACAAACATAATTTTTTCCGTATCGATGACAGGAAGTTCCGAAATTTGGTCACCAACAATATAATCGTAATTCAAAATTTGCAAAAGAAACTTCCCTCCTGACTTTAAAACGGCAAGGGTTGCGTTCAACATTTGCTCAACCAACTTATCGGATTGCAAATGAACAAGCGTATTCCCAAAACATAAAACGGCATCGAATTGCCCGGGACTAAAATCATAGTCCAGTGTTAGCATATTTCCTTGCTGAAAAGCGAGATTTGAGTGAACTTTATTGAGTTTTGCCTGCGCAAGCAAATCTTGGTTTAAGTCAATTCCAATTACCCTTGCACCATTTTTTGCCAAATGAAATCCCAATTCTCCGGTCGCACATCCAATATCTAAAATTTGTTTTTGAGATAGCTCCCCGAGTTTAGCACTCACAAACTCCAACTGCATAGGATTATATGGGAATATATCAGAATAATAATTTGAAATTGATGTATAAAAAGTATTTTGATTATCAGGCATTTCAGTATTAAATAGTATTGTCGATTTGTTGCTGTACCAACATCATAATTTCCTTTGCCGACCTTACTCCCATTCCGGTCCATTTGGCTTCACCATTTTTAAAAATCATAAGTGTTGGAATACTTCGTATCTGGTATTGTGTTGCTATATTCGGATTCTTATCCACATCCACTTTTATTATTCTTACCTGCTCCCGCAATTCTTCTTTTACCTGCTTTAAGATGGGTGGCATTTGCTTACATGGCCCACACCAGTCGGCATAAAAATCGACCAAAACCGGCCGGCTCGAACTTATGACATTTTTAAACTTCGCCATCATTCTTTTTTTCCCTTCTCTTCTTCATTCGAATCAAAATATCATTAATAAAGTCACCCACAAGGTAAGCAAGCGCAGCACCCCACAAAGTACTCCAGTACCACACCGATTTAATGGCGCATGTTCCATTATTACACCCTACAAATTTCCAATATAAAAATCCACCTATCGCCCCAAAAATCAGGAAAATGAGCGAGATTCGCTTATCTTTAATTATCTTCATATTTAACTTCATACATAAATCAAACAACAAACGATGAGTTTGGTTTTCCACCTGCCATTGAAAAAAACGATAATGAATAGATTTCATTGAACATGCAGCTAAGTGATTAGAAATTATAAGTTGAGTGATGCATGCAAACTCTATTTTTTTTATCTTCGTAGACAATCACGTTAAACATAATCAAAAAAACTGCATCATGAAAAAACTCAATTACCTCATTCTGATTTTTGCAATTTTTATTTCCGCGTGCTCCACGCCAGAAAAAAGTAGCGATGACAAACTTTCTATTCCTTATGTTCAGTACAAGCTCGATAATGGTCTAGATGTGATCCTTCATCAGGATAAATCAGATCCAATTGTGGCGGTTGCCATTCAATTTCATGTGGGTTCGAACCGGGAAGTTCAGGGAAAAACCGGTTTTGCACATCTATTCGAACACATGATGTTCCAACAATCGGAAAATGTTGGGCAGGACCAATTTTTCAAAAAAATACAAGGTGCGGGTGGTACTTTAAACGGAGGCACCAATAACGATGGAACCGTTTACTACGAAGTTGTTCCCAAGAACGCACTTGAAATGGTTCTTTGGCTTGAATCAGACCGCATGGGATTCCTGCAAAACACGGTTACCAAACCGGCTTTTGCCAACCAGCAAAATGTGGTTCAAAATGAAAAACGCCAGTCGTACGACAACCGCCCCTATGGTTTTAGCCAGTGGGTTCATGCAAGCAATTTATATCCTGAAGGACATCCATACAGCTGGACTGTTATTGGAGAAATGGAAGACCTTCTTAATGCTACAGTTGAGGATGTGAAGGCCTTTCATTCAAAATTCTATGTGCCAAATAATACTACGATAACACTGGCCGGCGATTTTGAAATTGAAGAAGTTAAACCCATGATTGAGAAATATTTTGGTGAGATTAAAGATGGCGAACAGATCGTTGATATGGATCCAATGCCTGTTACGCTTGCTGAAACAAAAAAACTTTATCACGAAGACAACTTCGCAAAAACGCCTCAGCTAACAATGATATGGCCTACTGCTGAGCAGTATAGCAAAGATGCTTATGCTCTGCGTTTTCTGGGTGCTGCACTTAGCGACGGTAAAAAATCGCCATTCTACAAAATAATTGTAAAAGATAAAAAGCTGGCTCCAAGGGCAAGTGCCTATAATCGTTCCATGGAACTGGCCGGCGAATTCAGAGTATCGGTTAATGCCAATGCAGGAACAAGTTTGGCAGAAGTTGAGCAGGCCGTTTTTGAAGCCTTTCAAAAATTCGAAGAAGAGGGAATTACAGAGAAAGACCTGGAAAAATTTAAAGCCGGCATAGAAACTGGTTTTTACAACGGAATTAGTTCTGTTTTGGGGAAATCATTCCAGTTGGCACGTTATAACGAATACGCCGGAAGTCCTGATTTTATAGAACAGGACATTGCCAACATTCAGGCTGTTACCATTGAGGATATCAATGCTGTTTATGAAAAATACATCAGGAACATGCCCTACCTGGCCACCAGTTTTGTACCAAAAGGTCAGCTCGGATTAATGGCTGAAAACTCGGTTGATGCAGGTATTATCGAAGAAAGTATTACGGATGCCACCCAGGTTGATCAATCGGCAATAAGCGAAGATGAAGAAATTGTGAAAACTTCAACAAGCTTCGACCGCTCGGTTGAACCCGCCTTAGGAACCGATCCGACACTTACTGTTCCTGAGGTTTGGACAAGCCAAACCAGCAACGGGATTAAGGTGTACGGCATTGAACACAATGAATTACCTCTCATTCAGTACTCCATTGTTATGGACGGTGGACACCTTGTAGCTCCAAGGGATAAAGCCGGAATTGCTGCTTTCCTTGCCAGTATGCTAATGGAAGGTACAGCCAATAAAACACCTGAAGAACTGGAAGAAACCATTGATTTATTGGGAGCACAGCTATATGTTTATTCAGGTACCGAGAATATGGGTCTAAGTGTAAATTGTTTATCCCGGAATTACGAGAAGACACTGGCCTTACTTGAAGAAATTCTTTTGCAACCACGCTGGGATGAAGAACAATTTGAGCTGATTAAAGCGCGTATGCTGAATGGAATTAAACGCAACCAGGCAAGCCCGAATTACCTGGCACAAACCACCTTTAACAAACTTATTTATGGAGAGGATAATATCCTAGCTGTTCCTTCGGGAGGAACTTTGGAGAGTATCGAATCCATAACCATGGATGATTTAAAAAGCTTTTATGAAAATACATTCTCCCCTTCGGTGGCGCGCATGCACATTGTGGGTAAAATAAACGAAGAAAGAGTACTTAATGGATTGGTAAGCCTTTCCGCCAATTGGCAAGCTAAAGATGTCCGGATTCCGGAATTTACTGCTCCCGAAGCACCGGAAGAATCGAAAATCTATTTTGTAGATGTGCCAGGAGCAAAACAGTCGGTCATAAACATCGGGCACTATGCC
>JBFEWU010000256.1:0-7027 GCA_041546215.1 Draconibacterium sp.
GCCTTTCGCTGTGTTTGCAAAAAGCTATTACATCAGTGCAGAAGGTAACGATACCAACGATGGGAGCATAGAAAATCCATGGCTTACAATGGCTAAAATAACAGCTGCCGCTGTAAACAATAGCAACGGCGGTTTTATTCAACCTGGCGATAGCATTCTCTTCAGAGCCGGCGATATCTTCGAAGGACAATTAATCATTAATCGTTCGGGAAACATAGGAAATCCAATTGTAATAAGCAGCTATGGCCAGGGAGATAAACCAATCCTTTCCGGTTCAGGTAATATTCCCACAGGAGATTTTATAGAAGCTGTTAAGTTAATAAACACCAGCCACATTGTAATGCAGAATTTGTGGATTAAAAACGACCGAAAAAATAAAGGCAATATAACCTGGGGAACGAATTCGTCGTATGGAATAAAAGTTATCGCAAACAAATGGGGAGGAATAAGCAGGGACCTGACTTTTAGGGACCTGAAGATTACCGATATTTTTGCATACAACATGCTCGACTGGGAAGGGAAATTTACACTGGATTATTACACTGCAAAAGGTATCTTTTTCGATGCTGAGGCAGATGATCCTCAACATGGGAAAGTAGGAATAAATGATGTGTTGATTGAAGATTGCTATTTCTACAACATGGGGAGTACTGCCATTAGTTGCAGAAATCTAAATCCTGCAAACAATCCCAT
Source organism: Draconibacterium sp. (assembly GCA_041546215.1). GTDB lineage: Bacteria > Bacteroidota > Bacteroidia > Bacteroidales > Prolixibacteraceae > Draconibacterium. The sequence continues at coordinate 694 of JBFEWU010000256.1, forward strand.
AAGCGAAGAGGGAAGAAACCTGAACTATATTATCAGAAACAATACTTTTGAAAAATTAGGTGGCGACGGTGTTGTATTTGCTTCGGTCTGCAACGGACTTGTTGAGAACAATACATTCAGTGATTTAGGACAGGGCGACAAAAATTCGCAAACAGATAGATTGTACGGACGTGGTGAAGGCTGTTGGATCTGGGATTCGCATAATATTGTTGTGCAATACAACAAGCAATACAGGGCCAGAGGATTTGGAGACACCTATGGAGCAGCCGGGCACATCGACTTTTTCTGTAAAAATTCCATATTTCAATACAATTACAGCGAGGATACCGAAGGAGGTTTTGTGGAAATACTGGGAGATTGTGAAAACAGTATTTTTCGTTACAACGTAAGTGTGAACGATGGCCACAGGGCAAACGGTCACCATCGCTACTCCATTTGGTTATCGGGCTATGTGGGAAAAGATAAAACCCCCGTTCCTTCCGAAAATAGTTACATCTACAATAACACCGTTTATCTGGACAAAGCAAAGTGTAAACCTGACATCGAAATTTTTGCAAAAAACACCTACATCTACAACAATATTTTTTATGCAATAAATGGTGCACAAATTGGTGCCGGCAGTGTTGCTATTGATATACAGGCAGGAGGTGAGTTATACCTTTCCAATAACCTGTTTTATGGTGACATTGCCGAAAACTTCACAAAACTCGAAAAAAATAAAGTCAGTGGCCAGGATCCTCTTTTTACGAATCCCGTATCTGAAAACGGAAACCTGGAAAACTTTACTATTCAGCCGGGCAGCCCCGCAATTGACAGCGGATTAAACTTTCCTGAACCCGAATTCCCCATGGCAGGACAAGGTATTTTTAAAGACATTACCATGCGTGCTTCAAGCGATGCTTTCGGCCATAAAGTCGACCTGCATAATAAAGTTCCAAACATTGGGGCAAGTAACGCATACAATTCTAATGTTGCTGTGGGAATCGTAAATAGGCAGCAAGTTAGCGCTGGCTTTTTGATCTATCCCAATCCGGTGAAAGACGTATTGTACGTCAAAATGGATGGCCCGTTGGAAAAGGCACTTGTGGAAATATATGACATACAGGGTAAAATTGTAGAGGGTAGAGTTGTAAAATCCCTTAATAAGGATTTACAAATTCATATCCCGGGAAATGCCCGAAACGGGATCTATTTTCTCAGAATAAAACAGGACGATAAGCAGCATACAGAACGGTTCATCCTTTATCGATAGCATGTTATAATTGATGTAAATACATACGAAATGAATAAAATATTGGCAGTTAGTTTGATTTTCTTTCTTTCATTAAACCTTTGGGCTGAAGTAAAACCAGACTCTATAGTGGTTTACAAAAGTATTGGCGATGTAGAAAGTAAAATGGAATCATTTGGCCGGCGATGCGATTTGATTTTGTACCAGAACCAGGAGCATGCCTTTTTTAATAAGAACCGAAATGAAAAGTTGCACTACCAGACCATGATAGATGCAGATAAGTTTTTGATTTCGCTGGGGTACCTGAAAGGGGAACCTGCAAGCCTGAATAAATTAAGAATAAAACTCTCTTCAAAACCTAATTTATTAATTATCCATACCGATGAGCACAACCTTCGGACCCTTGGATGTTACCGTGAAACCATGAGCGAAGAGCAAGCCTATGTCTGGGGCAAAGAAGCAAACGTTGAAACGCCAAATATAGATAAACTGGCTGAAGAGGGAGTGTTGTGTGAGAATTGGTACGCCACTTCACCGGTTTGCACACCCTCCAGGGCTTCAATGATTAGTGGATTGTACCCCATTGCCACCGGCTCGCACCGAAACGACCTCCCTTTAAAGGATGACCTTGTTTCGTTTGCGCAAATTCTTAAAGACAATGGGTACGCCACATCCTATGTTGGGAAATGGCACCTGGATGGCGATGCAAAACCCGGGATAAAGCCTGAACGTAGATTTGGTTTCGACGACAATCGTTATATGATCAATCGCGGACACTGGAAAACACTTGGTGAAGATGACTCCGGAATGAAAGTTCTGGACAAGGTAAGTCCGCAAGGCTGGGCACTTTTTGATCCTGAGAAAGCCAATGAACAAAACTTTACGACCGATTTCCTGGTTCGTAAAAGCCTTGAAATAATGGAAAGAGACAAGTCGAAACCCTTTTGCTTAATGCTATCCCTGCCCGATCCTCACGGACCTGATAAGGTACGTAAACCATACAACGAAATGTATCAAAACATGGCGGTAAAAAAACCCGTAAGTGGCTATACCGACAAATATGTTCAACCCAAATGGAACAAAGCCGAAAGGAGTAAAAAAGTGGAAAACTTCCTGTCAACGGGTATTGCTCAGTACTTTGGAATGGTAAAGTGTATCGACGATAATGTTGGTCGGATAATGGACTATTTAAAGGCAGAAGGTTTGGATCAAAATACCATTGTTGTGTTCACCTCAGATCATGGCGATTTAATGGGAGAACATGGCAAATTAAACAAAGGCTTACCCTATGAAATGTCAGCGCGCGTTCCATTCATCCTAAAATATCCCGGGAAGGTAAAACCCGGGAAGCATATACAAAAAGCTTATACCATGGCAGATTTTGCTCCAAGCATCCTAGGACTGATGGGTGTTGATCAAATTGCATATTCCTTTCATGGGGTGAATGTTTCGGCAGATTTTTTAAGCGATACAATGGCCTTAAAAGATGATCGCATCGTATACCTAACAAATGCTTTTAGCCGCTGGGTAGCCGCGGTCAATAATCGCTACAAACTGGTATTGTCTCCAAGCGATAAACCCTGGTTATTCGATCTGCAAAAAGATCCCGACGAGTTAATCAATTTATACAACAAACCCGGTTACGAGGCCATTTCGAAAGAGTTAACAACAGAGCTTTACAGGCAAATGGAAGCATACGACGAGCCACTATTAAAAGAGGGAACAATACTTCATTAAACTGTGAATTTTTAGATGAAAGCAATTTTTTCATTATCACTTATTCTATGTGTCAGCCTGGTGTTTGCGCAATCTGCAGGATCAGCATTCCAGCCGTTTAACACGCAGGGCGACAATTTGATGCACATTGCCACCGCTGATTTCGACGGAGTTGGAGCAAAGGATTATGTGGTAGGGATGAGCGTTGAAGGTAAAGTAATTGCTTTTCAGCGTCCCGATCAGGTTGAAGATCCCTCAGCTGACAACCGTTTATGGGAGTTTCAGCCACCAACATCAATGGGCATACGAGTTATTGCAGATGATGTGCTTGCCGAAAGTCCGGGAGACGAAGTAATTCTGCCCGGAACAGATGGACATTTACGGATTCTTTCAGCACACGGCGTGTTATTGCTCGACAAGTTGCTTAGTACAGGTGCATTGTACTCGGCAACCATTGCCAAAGGAATAAACGGACAAACCATTATTGCAAGCTCGGGTGTCGACGGTTTAATTTATTTTTTGAATACCTTGGGGGAGCAATTGGCAACGGTAAGGCCCAAAACAGCAAAAGCTGCCGGAGTGGCCGGACTTATCCGGCATTTGGTGGCCGGTGATTTTGACGGTAATGGAGTGGATGAAGTAATGTCATTTGTGAATTACAAATCATTTGAAGGAAATAATTTCATTGATATAACAGACTTATCCACTTATACCCGTCCTGCATATTTCAATGGGAATACAGATCCCATCAGCGATAATGTGGTTCAAGGTTTAGGATTTACAGATAAACAATTGCCGCATGCCTACGACATGGATGGCGATGGCAATGATGAAGTGGTGGGACACTGGGGTGTTTTTCATCCTGAAGATGGTCCGCGCAGCCAGGTGTTTTCGACCATGCTCGCCGATGGCGAGAAAATACCATTAAATAAATACGAGCAATTTGCCAAAAACTTTCTGATTCAAAATCACGGTTTTGTTAAGTCGGACAAAGAGGATTTGACAAAAACAGGAAAATATCTGCTTCAGCATGGTATTCCGGGCGATTTCGATAACGATGGGAAGGCAGAACTTTTTACCGTTTATGGTGATGACTTATTCTTGTCGCATTATTCCCCTTCAACAAAATCAATTTCCATATCGGCCTATACCTGGGCACACAGCTTGTATCATTTCTCCGATGGAGCATGTCTGCAGGACAGAGACGGTGAAGCGGATAAAATCGTTTTAACGGGTCCCATAAACGGCGACGACCATTTTTATGTTGTGGATGTTACTCGGGAGGAATGGAGAACCGACGCACGTGAGATCTATGCTTCGGGAAAATTCGCAGAAGTGGAAAACAACCTGGACAAATTCACCAACGACATTAATTCATTTTCAGGAACCAAAGCAGAAGGTAACGAGCCCATTTGGTATCTCGATTATTTTGCCAGCAGTTTGTGGTGGGATATGACCCCGGAGAATTGTAAAAAATATGCCCAGGAAGTTTACGATGCGCAACAGGAATGGTACGATAAAATTGGTGGTCAGAGCGGATATCGTTCTTCTCGTATACGTTTGGCGGCAAGTGTGAATTCCTGTGTTTATGGAATGACCAATGAGTGTTCGAAAGAAAACGTGACCGCTGAGGGAATCGTAAATTTTTGTCGCGAACTGGCACAAAAAGGAGCCTATTTCTGTCTGAAAATTGGTCATGGCCCACATACTTTTATATTACCCGAAACGCTGGCTGATTGCTATGAAGCCTCGGTCGTTAATGGCGAATGTTATATGATGGCGCGTACCAGGGAATTGGCACACTACTCTTATTTTGATGAATACAAACCACACATGCTTGCCTTGCTTGAACGCGCAGAAGCCATAGGCCAGGCACCTCCAATGGTTATGCTGTGTGCCAAGGGTGCCATGTTTTCGACCATGTTACAGGAGCAAGGGGATGAATATTTCCCAAAATATAAAGAAATTCTGGTTCCAGGGGTTGAAAATTCAAACGTAAATGTTTTGGAATTAAGCCTCGCAGAGCGTGTCGGTTTATGGATGAACGGCGATGTAAAGCGGTGGGGATGCAATGTTATTGGCGATAACCTTACGGCTAACCGTGTCGCAGAATGGGGAGGGATGAGGAATGCTCATGTGGTGATGCGCCAAATGCTTTCACAATATGCATTAGGGGCAAGGGTTTTTAGAATTACCTCAATCACCGGACTTGAAAATCCTTTGTATGTGCGTGGCGATGTATCTGAGGAAGACCAGAAATGGAGCCAACCCTATCAAAAAGGCATCTTAAATTTCCTGAAGATTGTTGAAAACGGTATTTATCCTCATTCGCCTGAAACAGAGCAAATAAAAGGCATTTCACCGGTTTCGGTGGCTTTGTATAACCGCAGTGAAAGATTGCTGGAGCAGAGCCTAAAACACGACCACAACAAATACCAGCCCGAAAGCGACGATTATGTAATTAACAGAATGGCCTGCTGGAATGCTTATACCGATGTTCCCGAAACCGACATCACTTCTTTTCTATTCGGAACAAAACGGCGTTGGGAAAACTTAATCCCGTCAACGCCGGGGGGCCTGGTTACCATTGTTCCACATAAACCTCCGGCTCAGCTGGAAATAAATTCATGGTGTAATGTGGCCTTTCAAACCAATGGCGATACCTGGTCCGATTTTTCGCTGGAAGCAGCCAGACAGCATATTATCAATGAAGTGCTGGCACAACGCGACAGCCTTGAATTTTATATAGAAGGCGAATGTTTTTGGCAGGTAACGCAGGATAAGGATGATTCGCTCACTTATTTTGTTTTGTTGATGGGAAACGATGAACTTTCGCCCGTTGAACGGATCGTAAAACTCAAAGCCGGAAAAAAACTTGTAGGTAACTGGGACATATGCGATCAACTTAGCAGCACTCCCGATGAAGCAATAGGAACGGTTTCCGCTGAAAAGGGTAGTGTAACTTTATCGATTCCGGCAGGGACACCACGTTTGTTAAGTATAAAACCTGCGTTAAAAACCGGGATTAACGAACATGATAATAAAACACTAAAGGTTTATCCAAATCCTGCACGCAAAAAAATATTTATTGTGTTGGAAAATAATACAAATACCGACACCCCGATTATAATTTACAATAACATGGGCAAGGCGGTTGTACACCGGATTCTACAAAGCCCGAAGTGTGAAATAAATGTGAATAACTGGAAGACCGGAATGTACTTTGTGCGAATTATGGGAGAGCATCAAACAGAAAAAATAATTGTAAAATAGACCTGGTATCAAGATCGATTTAAAATGAGTCATATACATGAATTAAAATGAAGAAAGTTATAGTATGTGTTTTAGGCCTGTTTATAGTTTTTCAAAGTGCCGTGGCACAGAGAA
>JBFEWU010000162.1:0-10197 GCA_041546215.1 Draconibacterium sp.
CATCGCATAATGGTGAACCTGCATATTTTAGAATGGCCTCATCACAAACAATCAGCCAACACCCTTTCGGCGCACAAAGCGCCACATTTCAAACCACCAAACGGTTGCGCCGATTGAGCGTAACGCTCATTTACCCAGGGCGTTGCTCTGGGCTGTTGCTTGCCGCCCCTTCAGGGCTTTTCGCATTCCAAAACAAATAATTGTGCTAAAAATTAACCCGAACCACCAGATGATCGTCCTTCCCTTCCAGAAGGGAAGGATTAGAGGATGGGTGAAAAGAAGCTGAAAGCTCGAAGCTGAAAGCTGAAAGGAGGAACGCTGCAAGCCAGGTATGCGGTTCAGCTGGTCCGTCCGCCGACGGATCACCTGCTGAATAATATCCTGGTTTGACACTAATTCCTCGTTACCGATCCCAAACCTTCAACATCTTTTGTGACCTGCGGATTTCCTTTATATTTTACTTTTCCAACTCCTTCGATTTTGGCGTAAAGGGTTTCCGTGGCATAAACACTGCCCGTACCAACACCTTCAATCCTGAAGCTAGCATCTTTAACCTTAAATTCGCTTGCATCAACATGGCCTGCACCTGATAGCTTCACATCCATTCGTTTTGCAACACCATCCAGCTCCATCAATACACCTCCCTCTCCGGCAATGCTAACCTCCCCGGCCTTCATTTCCATTTTAATTTTTGCTCCGCCTGCTACATACATATCAAAGTCGCGTAAATCCAGGTAACCCTCGGTATAAAGTTTTACACCGCCTTCAATGTGAAGTTTGCCCAGTTCTTTGAAGGTAATGTACAAGGCAATCCGGTTCAGTTCAATGTCTTTCGGTTTCGTGTCAATGTGTAATTCCCCATTCCAGTGTTTAACCCGTAAATAGTCGTACACGTCAGCATCCGATGCTTTCACAACAACCTTATTTTCATCACCCTGAATTAAATGCACACGGTAACCACCTTCCAGATAAATCCCGGAGAAATCATCCACCGGGTATTCTTTCGAATGCCAATCCTCGTCGTTTTGGGCAAAAGCAGCTGTGGCAAACAGGAATGTAATGCTTGTAAAGAGAAGAATAATTTTCATGGCTGTTTTTTAAAAGTACAAGTCAAAAATAGTCGCAACGAGCGAAGAATCCCCTTCTAATTCGATGAATGAATGATTTTAACCGATGAACGAAACGAGGATCATCCATCACTGACAGATCAAAATATATTTTACGTCTTTACTCTTTGTTCTATGTTCTTTGCTCTTTGTTCTTTGCTCTTTTCTTTGTTCTATCAAAAGCAAATATCTCAACACTATTCTGTTTCACCAATTCGCTTCAGGAACAACAAAGCATAAACCATTAGCAGAAAAAGGACACCTGGCAAAAAGAAATCGAAAAAAATAACGCTCTTTGCCAATATTAGTTTTGCATAAACATACACAGCAGCCAGGATAGAAAAACCGAGCAGGGAAAGCAGATATTTCTTTTTGTAGGCTTTGATCAATTGGCCCGACATAAAAATCCATAGCATACCAAAAAGCACGATCAGACTTCCTTCAATCTCCTTCCCTTTGTTCATTTCCACCAGTCCGAACACCAAAGGCATTACCCCGTAAATAACAAAACTGCGTGCCAGGCTTTTCCTAATTTTATTTTTGTTCCCGGCCTTATAAATTCTGGGAAAGAATGAGATGTTCAGTTCTTCAGGTTTGTATTCATCGGCAAACAGATCTTGTTCCGAGTAGATAATACCACGCTTAATGGCTTCTTCAACAGCCAGTTTGGCCGCTTCGGGAAGATAATGATCCCGTTGTTTCAGAATCTGAATAATTCGTTCATCGGAATATTCAGGAATATCCTTTCTAAAATCGTTTCCATTATTTGCTGATGGTCTTCGAAACATTTCCTAATTTTGATAATCCAAATGCGATCTGTTTTGTTATAATATAAGTTCAATAAACGTAAAATTAGAATCATGTACAATTTTGAATACAAAAATCCTGTAAAAATTGTTTTCGGAAAAGAAAGCATTTCGAAGGTGGCTGCCGAGATTCCCAAAAACTCAAAAGTATTAATGACCTATGGAGGAGGCAGTATTAAACGAACCGGAGTTTACGACCAGGTAATTAGTGCACTGACCGACGTAGATTTAGTCGAGTTTGGCGGAATTGAGGTCAATCCGCATTACGAAACATGTATGCAGGCCGTTGAGCTTGTAAAATCTGAAAAAATTGATTTTCTGCTGGCGGTTGGTGGTGGGTCGGTACTTGATGCCACAAAATTTATTGCCGCTGCAGCCTTTTACGAAAACGGTGATCCCTGGGATTTTATGACAAAGGGAGTAAAGGTTGAAAAAGCACTGCCCCTTGGTGCTGTTTTAACTTTACCGGCCACCGGATCAGAAATGAATGGCAACTCAGTAATTACGCGCATTTCAACCCAGGAAAAGAAACCTTTTGGTTCTCCTCTTGTACTGCCACAGTTTTCGATACTCGATCCGGAGTGTGTATTTACGCTGCCCGACAAACAAATTTCCAATGGCATTGCGGATGCCTTTGTACACGTTTTGGAACAATATCTGACTTTCCCGGTAAATTCACCTTTGCAAGATCGCTGGGCTGAAGGCGTTTTATTGACCTTAATTGAAGAAGGTCCAAAAGTTTTGGCCGATCGGAAAGACTATGAATCAGCAGCTAATTTTATGTGGTCGACAACCATGGCACTAAATGGTATTATTGCCGTTGGAGTTCCGCAAGATTGGGCGACTCATATGATTGGCCATGAGTTAACTGCTTACCACGGAATTGACCATGCGCGAACACTGGCAATTGTTTTACCCGGAATGATGCATATTAAACGAAATAATAAAAAGGATAAAATACTTCAATACGGCGAACGAATCTGGGGGATTACCAAAGGTACCGACGATGAACGTATTGATGCAACTATTGGAAAGACTGTAGAATTTTTTGAATCACTTGGTATTCCAACAAAACTACCCGAATACGATGTACCCGTTGATACCATTGCAAAAATAACTGATCGATTTGAGAAAAGCGGGATGAAGTTGGGTGAAAAAGGAGATATTGACCATACTGAGGTCGAGTCCATTTTAAACCATGCTTTGTAAAGAAGTTGAAAAACCGGAAGAGGCTGTATCACAACAAACTTAATAAGAACAGGAACATACAATTTGTAAATAACCGCTGGGTTGTTCACCTCTAAATCCCCTGCAGGGGAATTTAGCCTCTCTTTTAAGGAAAGGTTTGGAGGCGTAAATCGCAAGATTGTTATAAATTGTAAGTTTCACTTTTAAGAATCTAACTTTTGATACAGCCTCTTTTTATGTACTCCCCGATCATTAAGTCATACTTTTTCATGAATTGCTGAAGGATTTCATTTTTCACCTCAAAGCTGAAATCCTCAACATTTGAAACAGGTAATATTTTGGGTGAAGTGCCGGTAAGGAATATGGCATCGAAGTCTTTTAAATGGCAGTATTCCACATTCTTCTCCTTTATTTTCAGGCCCAGTTGCCTTGCACACTCCAGTGTTTTCTGCCGGGTTATGCCAAGCAATACCTTATTTGCTTTTGGAGTATAGATTTTATCTTCTTTCACAAAAAAAACATTTGTCCTGCTCCCCTCGGTAACCCGTCCTTTTCTATCAATCAGGAGCACTTCGTAAAATGCATGGTCAGTAATTAATTTATTGGCCATTTGCCGCACTGAAGTTTGAAATACCTTTACGTTTGGATTTTCGCGTTCGGCATGTAAAACCCCACATTTCACCCCTTGCTTGTATTGTTCTATTGTGGGATAGTTGTGGGCAATAAAAAAGGCCTTCAGATTTGCTTTGCAGGATAGAAGGATATTGCCAGACTCAACTCCATCTTTTTCTATCAGTTGTTTTAAAAACCAATGGATCTGGCCTGGTGTATACCCGATCGGCTTTCCGGCAAGCTTTGCCGAATTGTAAAAGCGCTGCAGGTGTTCTTCAAGAAACAAGGGTACACCATGAACAACACGAAGCACTTCATAAATTCCCCCTTCATTTTCTGCGGCCACAAACTGATCAACCGGTAGAATTTCTCCGTTAAAACAAAAGTATTTATAAGCAGGTAAGAGTGCCATTTTCATGATTTATGGTAAATTTATGAAAAGGTTTGAAAAGCATAGACCATGCCGGCAGAAATATAGCTCCCCCCTGCAAAATTCTCAAAACACACCATTCGGGTGCGAACCACTACTTTAAAAACAGTAATCTCCTTACAGGTAAATTCAATCCCAATTCATAAAAACACAAATAAAAACCTGGAACGGAAGGAGTGGCCTCTTTTTATTGAGCCTGGAAACGAAACCTGGGCTTAGTGAACACGGGAAGCTCCGAAGAATTGAGGAAACGAGCTTGCGAGTTACACGAGTTGCCATTAAAATAAGCAATAATAAACGAGTGAAATCACCCGCGTGAACTTAGTCCGGGTGAAGATGGAAGGTGAAGATAAAAAGCAGCCTTGGCTCGGAAATGCCTTCCTCGTGCTTCGTTTTTGGGTCAAGCCAAAAATGAAGGCCTCCGGCAGGAACGGTGCATCACTGGATCTGCAAAACTTCCAAAACCGAGTTTTTATAGCTTCGGCCAATGGGTAGCTCTTTACCCGGCACTTCAATACTGCTCGAAGTAAAGGCTTCAATTTTCGACAAAGACACAATAAATGATTTATGAATACGCATAAAACAATCTTCCGGAAGTTTATTGGACATATTCGTCATGCTGGTTTTGGTAATAATCTTTTTCCCGGGTGTATAAATTTGTACGTATTCACTCAGTCCCTCAACATACAATATATCGCTTAAATGCACTTTCACCACCTTCTTATTTTCTTTTACGTAAATAAAAGCTTCCTCCTGATGGCCATTGTTCACTTTTACCGGCTCCGTATTCTGGACTTCCTCCTGGGTGGCCTGGTAATATTTGTTAATTGATTTCAGGAAGCGTTCGAAGGTAATTGGTTTGAGCAAATAGTCTACCACATCCAATTCAAAACCATCGAGTGCGTATTCGCGATAGGCGGTGGTAATAATCACCTTGGGCGGATTTTTCAGGGTCTTTAAAAATTCAATTCCGGTAATTTGCGGCATTTGAATATCCATAAACATTAGGTCCACCTTATAATTGTGCAATTCCTGCAGGGCTTTCATGGCATCGCCACATTCAGCACAAATTTCAAAGTTTTCCAGTTTTTCGATGTGACTTCGCATCAGATCACGTGCGAGAGGCTCATCATCAATAATGAGGCATTTTGTTTTCATGGGTAATACGAATTAGCTTTCTGTTTGGCAAAGAATTCCTTTGCTTGTTTTCTGTTTTCCGTTTTCTATATTAAATAGTAAGCGTTTCCGCTTATTTATTACATATCAGCTAAAAATTTCAATACTGAATTCTCTAAAATTTTCATCCGTATTCTCTATAGTCCTGTGTTTACCCGGAAAAGAATACATTAGTCGTTTCTGTGTTATTTCAGTGTTTTTATGATCCGCCAGCTTAAATTCCTGCTCACTCCAAAATGAAAATGAAAAGAGCAAATACTTTCGTTCCGCTTTTATAAGGACTGTAATTTCATATGAATTGTTACATTCATAGGCCACTTTTATTGAACTATTTATAAATGGGAGTAATAAAAGTGGCGGTACTACATGGGGTTTCAGGTTTCCGCTGACGATAAAATTACTTGTGATTCTTTCGCCCAATGCCTCCTTATGAATTTCCAGAAACTGTTCGATCAGTTTCACTTCCAGATGTAAGGGAATGAGTTCTTCTTTTCCTTCAAATAAAAAACTATTCAAAAAATTAGATATTTTAATGATCATCTCAGGCGCCTTATCGGGCTTCTTATTGGTAAGTGATTCCAGTTCTTCCATTAAAGTTAAGACCAATTTGGGTTGAAGCTGGTAATGATAGATCTCCAGGTCGGTTTCTGCTTTGGTACGAAGCAGTTCTTCTTTCTGATTTTCGATCCGGTACCACGATCCACCAACTTTGATGGCCAGAAATACAAGGATAATATAGTGATTCCCAATGCCACTAATTATAATATTTTTGAAGTTCAGATAGCCGGGTTCAAAGGCCAAACTGTTGTCGAATACCTTAAATACCAGGTGCTGGCTGACAATTAGTTCGATCACAGAAAATACCATCAATAAAAGAAGAACTCCTATGACAAAAACAAAATACTGACCCTTGAAAGAGGTATGTGGCAACAAGTAATAGGCGATTAAATAGGTATGGGTAACAAAAATGGGTAGAGTAATGACATAATACATCAGCCATACAAACCAGGCATGGTTTTCGCTACTTATGGTTTGAATAAAAGTAAACGATACAATCCAACACAACCAGAAAAGGCTGTGTAAAACAACTTCCTTTCTATCGATATGTGGTTTGTTTAAAATCAATTCGTTCTGATAATTCAATTTTTACCTTAAATACGCTGTCTTCATTTTCAATACTAAGCCGGTAACCATAGGGCTTGTAAATAAGATCGAGCCGCCTTTGTAAACTCCTGAATCCGCTCCCTTTCTTAAAGTTCCTTTTTTGTTTCACCTGCGTTTTAGGAATACTGTTTTCTACTGAAAGTACTATTTTTCCCTGCCCGGCAAGTACCTGTATATGTATCCAGGGTGTTCCCGCATCGAGACTGCTTCCGTGCTTAAAACTGTTCTCCACGAGCATAAACAAGACCAGTGGCGGTATTTTCAGATCCTGCGTAATACCCTGTATTTCATAGTCAACTTTTAATCTTTTACCATAACGTAATTTTTCAAGCTGAATGTAATTCTCTACCAGTTTCACTTCATCGCTTAGTACTACCAAATCTTTCTGACTCTCTTCAATAATGTAGTTTAACACCGTTTTCATCCGCCGAATTAAATCGGTTGTTTTTTGCGGATTTAGCAGCGAAAGCGCATAAAGATTATTTATGGTATTAAACATAAAATGCGGATCGAACTGTGATCGAAGCAGGGTATTTTTAGCTTCCTTATTTTGGGCTTCGAGTTTTTTGCGAATACGATCGGCATAAATGTAGTCTTTTACGTATTTGGCAATGCAAAACAAGGCCACAATAAAGGTCATATCCTTGGTATTCACCACAATAAAACTCAGGTCCATAGCACCTGTGCCCTTTATGTTTTCAGGCGAAATAGACGAATAAAAAATGTAATCGGAGAAGACTAATTTTAAGGATGACAGCCCCACCCCAACCAACAAAAACAAAAGAATAAACCAAACTATTTTTCGTTTTAGAAGCAATTCAGGTATCAGTAAAAATATGGTGATGTAGGCATAAGCAAAGAAAAACAATGCGTTCTTAAACGTAATGAGGCATGTTTCCCATATATTATTGGCGTTGCTTTGAACATGCATTATTCCCGTAAAAAACAAGACGGTTACCCCGAAAAACACCAGATGCCTTGTCCCACGGTACCAAAATCCGTTATGATACATCAATTTATTCATGCACTATATTTCTCCCCCAAACTAATTTGAAATTGCCGCATTGCGACAACTCGGTGTTGAATCAATTTCTTCACCTCTTTATGGCGATACTAATCCCCAATTCATAATCTTCCGGTTTTTGCGACATTAATTGTCACGACAAAATCTGATGCATAATCCAGCTTAAAGATAGTAAGATATTGATTGTGCGATAGTCAAACCGAAACCCACTTGACGACCAAAAACCAACGTTCGCAGACCAGCAAATGAATTTGACATCATAAAAAGTGTCGTTCATTGAAAAACCCTGTGCCGGACGACACAGGGTTTAGCTGCTACGGCTTTCTTTGCCACTATCCGTAATTACCCTTCATTTTAAATGGAAAAACCCCCGCCCTCTGGCGGGGATCTTCTTTCATAATTCTATGAAAAAAATTGCGCTGTATACGTGTCTTTTCAGAAACTAGCCTGGTACTCTTCATTCACCAGGTCAGGAAAGTAGCAAGCGATCAGGCCCAGTAAGTCATCTTCCGACTTTTTATTCTGGCAAATTACCCGCTGAGCATAGTAGCTTACTTTGTTTAATTTTAAGTCCATTTCTTCTTTTGGAAGTTCCTGGAATCGTTTTTCAATTTTTTTAACTCCAAACACGTTGTTACGACAAGCATATTCAATTTCAAACTCATCGGTTCTGACAATAAATGTTTTGCATTTTAATTTGTCTTCACATAAAATACCGATACGAATTTTATTGTTGGTATTCTCATAGGTAAGATCGTAAGTTTTAAGAACCTGGTTCTCATAAACCATTGGAATATCGGAATTAACAATGGTGTACTTACCAAAACTGGTTAGTGAGTTTCCTGTCATTGCTTTTCCGTCTTTAATTTTGGCTGTAGCACCCATGCTGAGTAAGGCTACGCAAATTGCTAAAAGAACTAATTTTGTTTTCATGATGTACATTTTTAATTGTAGTATTGTTTTCAATATCAAATATACCTAACTATCTGAATCAATGTTTTTTAATTCAGCAACCAACAAAATTCAGGGCATAAACTGTTCTTTTTTTCCTGCAAAATCAGTTTAAAGACGTTTGTAAGTTATTTTTTGCACTTGATGGCGAAATGGTGTCATTCACAGAATCACGAACTTTTTTCGGAATTTCAGTTATGAGACGAAAAGTTTTTGATTTACTTTGTTGTAAATGGAAATTGCATCGGTCAGTAACATAAAAAAGGAATTGAAAAACCTGCCTCCCGAAGAACTTCAGGAGCTTGTTATACGTTTGACGAAATATAAAAAAGAAAACAAGGAGCTATTGAGTTACCTCCTTTTTGAGGCCTATAACGAGGATGAATACATTCGGCAGGTAAAGGAAGAGATCGATTTGCAATTTTCAAGTTTAAATCGCAGCAGTTTCTACCTGGCCAAGAAAACCTTACGGAAGGTACTACGCACTACCAATAAATACATTCGCTTTTCGGGTAAAAAAGAAAGCGAAATCGAACTCCTGCTTTATTTCTGTAAAAAAATAAAAACCTCACATCTAAACTACAAACAGAGCCGGGTTGTATTTAATATGTATATCAACCAGGTAAAACGAATACAAAAAGTAATTTCGATGTTACACGAAGATTTGCAGTATGATTTCCGCGAAGAATTGGAGAATCTATAACGGTTAATGATTTTTGTCTGATGTCGAAAAAAGAAAAACAAAAGGTTTCAAAGGCCACAAGAAACTACTATCTGAATCTGCTTTCGCTTGCACCGATTTTATTGTTGATTGTATCCGGACTGGTGGTTTTACGCTACCATGGAGGAACGGGCTACGAAATCCGCACAATGGTTCTTGACGGGCACACCTGGCTTCTTTTTCATAAAATAATGGCGACAATGGTAATCCCCCTAATCGGGATGCATTTATGGTTTCACAGGTATTGGATCAAAAGAATTTTTACTTCGAAAACAAAAGGAAAAAACCACGACATGAACCTGGTTTTATTTGCGGTTTTTATGCTCTGTGTGCTTACTGCCCTGATTTCGTGGCTGCTGTTTAACGGAAAACCTGAGGCAGATCTTCTGCGCGAAGTACATAATAAATTCGGATTTGCATTCATCTTCTTTTTTATCGTTCATCTGCTGAATCACTCTAAATGGCTGCTCACAATGACCCGGAAATTATTTATCAAGACTAAAACACAAAAATCTTAATCCCGGGAAATCCTGAATCTGTCAACAAAACCTTTCATTCTTTTTGTATGGCATTTTATTTGTTAAGCAAGGAAGGAAGAAGCTCGAAGCTCTTTGGAAGATTAGAATATAAGAGTATTAGAGTGTAGGAAGAAGCTGAAAGCAGAAAGGAAGAACGGTTTTAGCCAGGTAAGCAGTTCACCTGCTGACCGGAGCTCAGCTGGTGAATAAAAACTTCAAGCATTCACCTTAAGTTGGTAGAGGAGGATTGATTGCGGGGCTTGGGATCGGCGGTTTCCAACCGCCGCTTTCTGCGCCATGCCAAACGTTCAATCCCGCTGGGGTTGAGCAGATAGATTAGCCCGAACCACCAGATGATCGTCCTTCCCTTCCAGAAGGGAAGGATTAGAGGATGGGTGAAAGGAGGAACGGTTCAAGCCAGGTAAGATCAGCTATCATCCAAGTGTTGGATTAAAAAGCGCACTTTTAGTAGGGTCAAAACACCTATTATTTCCTGTTTCG